>JANWLR010000063.1 GCA_025450755.1 Sphingomicrobium sp.
CCCGGTAATCGACAATGCCGCTGCCGACCAGGTGCAGGAACTTTGGCTCAACCTGATGATGAAGGGCGGCAAGCCGATCTGCCGCCTCGACCGCCCGGAAAAGGACAAACCATTTCTGACGCCCGCGCTGATTGACGTCACGGACGTCCGCGATCGTCCCGACGAAGAGATTTTCGGACCCGTGCTGCAGGTCATCCGGGTCAAGGATTTCGATGCGGCGATCGAGGAGGCGAACAATACGCGCTATGGCCTCGCGGCGAGCCTCATCGGTGGCAGCCCCGAGCTTTACGATACCTTCTGGGCTAACGTGCGCGCCGGCGTGATCAACTGGAACAAGCCGACCAACGGTGCGCCATCCAACGCACCGTTCGGAGGCGTCGGCCTGTCGGGAAACCAGCGCCCGAGCGCCTTCTACGCCGCCGATTATTGCGCGTACCCGGTCACGAGCAGCGAGGCGGACCGCGCTCGCGCAACGATTGGCGAAGGCCTACGCGATCCGAACATGCAGGAAGATTAGCTCGCACAGCCTGTCTGGAGACAATTGAGCAAGCTGATGACGCGAAGCGGGCGTCTTTGACTGCAACCACATTGGATCGCTTTCGTCGCTCGCCGCGTTCAAGCCCCCGTGAGAAAAAACAAATGGATCGGCACGGCCGCGAGCCTTGCCTTGTTGAGCGTAGCCTTGCCCTCCTGTTCGCAGGGGGGCAATTCGTCAGGCCAGAATGGCTCCAACGCTGCCACACCCACCGAAACCCTGCAGGTGCAGTGGAACAAGAAGCTGGAAAAGGAGCTTCGGGATGCGGTCGCGAACGCTCCGGCAAATGGCCTGAAGCCCGGCCTTTTCTTGAAAGGCGACGGCCAGGATGGCGCGGCGCTGACCGACGCAGCCTTGCGGTACGCTGAAGCGCTCGCCCATGGCTATTCCGATCCGACGAAGATCTTCCCGGTCTATACGATCCCGCGTCCCACCGGCGATGTGAAGCAGGGATTCATGGACGCGATGCAAAAGGGCGATCTCACCGGCTGGTTCGCTTCGCTTCCTCCGCAAACCGAGGAATATAAGGCACTCAGCAGCGCGCACCTGAAATATCTGCAGCTTGCGTCGAAGAGCCCCAATTTCCAGCCCGTGCCGGATGGCAAGCCGATCAACCCGCGCAGCAGTGACAATCGCGTGCCGGCATTGGCGACAGCTCTCTCATCCATGGGTTATCTGGCCTCGCAGCCGCAGCAGTCTTCCGCAACCGCATCGGCCCGCTACTCGCCGCGGCTCGTTGCAGCAGTGAAGCAGCTGCAGGCCGACTTCGGCCTGAAGACTGATGGCATCGTTGGCGGCAATACGCTCGCTGCGCTGAACCTGGGGCCCGCAGGGCTTGCCCGTGAATGCGCGATCGCGATGGAGCGGCTGCGATGGCTGGTCCGCGACCCGCCTGCTACGCGGATCGACGTCAATACCGCCGCGACCTTCCTCGACTACTGGCACGACGGACAGCATATGGACCGCCGCGAAGTTGTCGCCGGCGAACCGGACAAGCAGACGCCCCAGATCCAGGCTCCGATCGTCAACCTCGTCGCCTATCCGAAGTGGCGCGTGCCGGACTCGATCGCAGCGAAAGAGGTCGCGACCAAGAGCCCGCAATGGCTCGCCGCAAACCAGTTCACGACGGAGAACGGGCATTACGTCCAGCAATCAGGAGGGAAGAACTCGCTTGGAATCGTCAAGTTCGACATGGACGACAAACAGCAAATCTACCTGCACGATACGCCTGCCAAGGCCTTGTTCGGCATTCCAGAACGGCACCGCAGCCACGGCTGCGTCCGTATCCAGGACGCAATCGCCTTCGCCAATGCGATTGCGACCGAGGAAGGCGTGCAGGACAAATTCGCGGAAGCGATGGCGGGACAGCAGGAGGCCTGGGTCAAGCTGAAGAGCCCCATCCCGGTCCGCCTGATGTACCAGACCGCATTCTGGGACGGTTCCAGGGTCCAGTTTCGGCCGGATGTCTATGGCTGGGACGACAATGTCGCAGCAGCTCTCGGCCTCGTCCGTGGGGTCACCTGGCAGGCGGCCCAGCAGAGCGGCGACATCGGGCCGTGAAAGCTGAGGGCGCTCGACCCAGCGAGCGCCCTCACCCCCTCCCCACGCGCGGCCTCAGCTGCGCATCATCTCATTCTCAGCTGCGCATCTCGGGCACGTAGCCTTCATCGACTGCATCGCTGAATTTTGTGGTCCGCCCATCGAAGCGTACGCGGACAATTCCGGTCGAGCCGTGACGCTGCTTGGCGACGATGATCTCGGCCTTGCCGTAGGCGCGGGACATCTCGTCCTGCCATTTCGCGAGATCATCGGACTCAACGCCGGGCTGTTTGCCAGCCAAATAATATTCCTCGCGATAGATGAAGAGGACGATGTCGGCGTCCTGTTCAATCGAGCCCGATTCCCTGAGGTCGGACAGCTGCGGGCGCTTGTCTTCGCGCTGCTCGACCGCACGGCTGAGCTGCGAGAGGCCGATCACCGGAACGTCGAGCTCCTTGGCGATCTGCTTCAGGCCGCGGCTAATTTCGGAAATCTCCTGCACTCGGTTCTCATTCGAGTTTCTTCCGGTGCCCTGAAGCAGCTGGAGGTAGTCGACGACGATCAGGCCGATGCCTTTTTGCCGCTTCAACCGGCGTGCACGGGTGCGCAGCGCGGCGATCGTCAGGCCCGGCGTATCGTCGATGTAAAGCGGCAGGCTCTGAAGCTCCGCGGCGGCGCGTGCAAGCTCGCGGAACTCCTGCTGGCTGATCTTGCCCGTGCGCAAATTCTCCGAAGTGATCCCGGACTGCTCGGAAAGAATACGGGTGGCCAGCTGGTCGGCTGACATTTCGAGGCTGAACAGGACAGCAGGCGCGCCCGACGACCTGGCCGTATCGATCCCGTCGGCGGTATCGCGCAGGAAGCGCCTGGCCGCTGCGAACGCCATGTTTGTGCCGAGCGCGCTCTTGCCCATGCCCGGACGACCAGCGACGATGATGAGGTCGGACTTGTGGAGGCCGCCAAGCTTTGCGTTCAGTGCCTCGAGGCCGGTCGTGAACCCGGAGAGATGGCCGCCGCTGTTGAGCGCCTTCTCGGCCATGTCCAAAGCGTCTTTTGTCGCCTCGGCGAAGCTCTTAACCTTGCCTTCCGCGCCCCCTTCCTCGGCGACCTTGTACAGCTCGGATTCGGCGCGCTCGATCTGAGCGAGGGGGGCAACGTCCTCACTCGTATCGAGCGCGCCTTCCACGAGATCGCGCCCGACGCCGACGAGGGCGCGCAGCAACGCGAGGTCGTAGATCTGTCCTGCAAAGTCGCGGGCGCCGATCACTGCCGCGCCCGAACCCGTAAGCTGTGCGAGGTAAGCCGGGCCGCCGACTTCCTTCATTCCCTCGTCGGCCTCGAACAATGGCTTCAAGGTGACTGGATTGGCGACTCGGTTCGAGTCGGTGAGGCGCAGGATCGCTTCATAGATGCGCCCGTGTAGCGGCTCGAAGAAATGATGCGGTTTGAGTTTGAGCTGAATGTCCTCGATCAGCCGGTTGTCGATCATCAGCGCGCCGAGGAGCGCGGCTTCAGCTTCGATATTCTGCGGGAGGGTTGATGGTGCTTCTGACGCGGACTCGGCGATACGGATAACTTCAGCCATGCGCGGCTCCTACGCTCGTGCGGCCCCACATCAAGCGCGAACATATGTAGCACGATTGTGGATAACCGGTGCACGAATCGAATCCTTGCCCGAAGGAATTGCGGGAAAAGCGAAACGGCGCTCATCCACAGAAATAATCGCCTCCAAATTGCTGCGTTCGACTCGCCTCGTTACGCAACCGCCATGGCGATTTTGTCCGACCGCTGGATTCGCGAGCAGGCGCAGCAACATGGCATGATCGAGCCGTTCGTAGAGGCACAGCGGCGGGAGGGCTGTATCAGTTACGGGCTGTCGTCCTACGGCTATGACGCTCGCGTCGCCGACGAATTCAAGATCTTCACCAATGTCGACAATGCGCTCGTCGACCCCAAGGATTTCGCGGTGAACAGCTTCGTTGACCGCAAGACCGACGTTTGCATCATCCCGCCCAACAGCTTCGCGTTGGCGCGGACGGTCGAATATTTCCGGGTGCCGCGCGACGTGCTGGTGATTTGCCTCGGTAAGTCGACCTACGCCCGGTGCGGGATCATCGTGAACGTCACGCCGCTCGAGCCCGGATGGGAAGGCCACGTGACACTCGAATTCTCCAACACCACTCCGCTGCCCGCCAAGGTCTATGCCAACGAGGGTGCCTGCCAGTTCCTGTTCCTCCAAGGCAACGAACCCTGCGAGGTGAGCTACGCCGACCGCGCGGGCAAATATATGGGCCAGAAGGGCGTCACGCTGCCGAAGCTCTAATCGACTTTTTTCGTCATTGCCGCGAAAGCCGGAATCCATGGACATCGACGAAGCGAGAGCGCTCGACTTATCCAGCCCGTTGGCATTCGCTCGCGAACGGTTCAGGCTGCCGGACGGCGTCATATACCTCGACGGCAATTCCCTCGGCGCGCTGCCCAAAGCCGCGCCACAAAAGCTCGAGGAGACTGCCGAGCGCCAGTGGGGCGAGGACCTCATCGCCAGCTGGAACAAGCATGGCTGGATCGACTGGCCGACAAGGGTTGCCGCGAAGCTTGCCCCGATCGTCGGCGCGAAGCCGAACGAGCTGCTGATCGCCGATTCGACCAGCATCTGCCTCTTCAAATTGCTCGCAACCGCAGCCCAGGCGCGACCGGGCCGAAAGACGATCCTGACGCAGAGGCGCAACTTCCCGACCGACCTCTATGTTGCCCAGGGTCTAGCCGACCTACTTGGACTCCACGTCAAAGCGGTCGAGCCGGACAAGATCCAAAGCGCCCTCGACGAGGACACCGCGGTGGTCACTCTCACTCACGTCGATTACCGATCGGCCGCGTTCTACGACATGCGCGCGATCAACGAAGCGGCGCATGCCGCGAGCGCGCTGATGCTATGGGACCTGTCCCACAGTGCCGGCGCGATCGAGCTCGACCTCGACGGCACGGGTTGCGATCTCGCGGTCGGCTGCGGTTACAAATATCTGAACGGCGGACCCGGCGCTCCGGCATTCATCTTCGTCGCCGAACGACTGCAGGACGAGCTCGCCAATCCGCTGCGGGGCTGGATGGGCCATGCCGAACCCTTCGCCTTCGTCGACGACTACAGCCCAGGCGAAGGGATCATGAAATTCCTCACGGGCACGCCATCGATCCTGGCTCTCGCCGCGCTCGAAGCGGGGCTGAACACGTTCGACGGCATTTCGATGGCCGACCTCCAGGCGAAGTCGCGCAAGTTGTCAGACCTGTTCGTCTCCGAAGTCGAGATGCGTTGCGGTGCGGAGGTCCGCCTCGCCTCGCCCCGGGATCCGGCGCGGCGGGGCAGCCACGTCGTCATTGCCCATCTGGAGGGCTATGCCGTCATGCAGGCTTTGGTCGCACGCGGGGTGATCGGCGATTTCCGCGCGCCGGACCTGATGAGGTTCGGCTTCTGCCCGCTCTACAACCGGTTCGAAGAGATGGTTCAAGCTGCAAAAATCCTCGCCGACATTCTCGGCACGGGCGAATGGGATCAGCCTCGCTTTCATCGGCGCTCCAAGGTAACCTGAAGAAGCTCGGCTCCCCAGAAGAGGGGAATATCGATGGCCCAGCTTGTCGAACCCGTTTCCAAACATGCGGATACGAAGCCACGCGGCCCGTCGGCGGGAATCGGCATCTGCGTTTCGGGTGGCGGCTACCGAGCCATGTTGTTCCATCTCGGTGCATTCCTGCGCTTGTTCGAGCTCGGCCTCCTGCAGAAGGCGAGCCGGATATCGAGCGTTTCCGGCGGCTCCATCATCTCGGCGAAGCTCGGGCTCGAATGGAGCAAGCTCAAGACTCGCGACGACTTCTTTAGCCATGTGGTCGAGCCAATCCGGACCGTCGCCGGCACCTGCATCGATGTTCGCGCGATTGTGACCGGCTTGCCGGTCGGCCGAGTCGCCGATCGCGTCGCCGCTTCGTACCGCAAGCTGCTGTTCGACGGGGCGACTCTGCAGAAGCTTCCTGGTGAGCCCGAGTTCGTCATCAACGCGACCAATGTCGAAACGGGGACCCTTTGGCGAATGTCCCGCGCCACGATGGCCGATTACAAAGTCGGGGAAATCGACCGGCCCGAACTGCCGCTTGCCGATGCCGTCGCTGCTTCTTCGGCTTTCCCGCCGGTGCTCTCACCTTATATTCTACGCGTCGATCCTTCCGACTTCTCGAGGAGATTCACCAAGGACGAGCGGCTGCTCACGAACATCAGCCTCGCCGATGGCGGCGTGTACGACAATCTCGGCCTGGAGACCGTCTGGAAGGCCTACCGCAATGTCCTGGTTTCCAACGCCGGCGCGCAGCTTGACCCTGATCCGTCGCCGTCGCGCGGCCTGGTCAGCCAGTTCAAGCGCTCGATCGACATTATCTACGGCCAGGTGGGTTCGCTTCGTCAGCGCCAGCTGATTGCCTCGTTCACGGCACAGGAAGGTGAGCGCGGATGGCGCCGCGGAACCTATTGGGGGATCGGCTCGGACGTGCGTCACTACAAGTTGCCGGGTGCGTTGCGCGCCCCAATCCGCCGGACGACCGAACTCGCGCGTCTTCCGACGCAGCTCAGACCTTTCAAGGAAGGAATGGACGAGCGTCTGATCAACTGGGGCTATGCGATCTGCGATACGGCCGTGCGCAAGCACTTCGGCCAGCCGAACGATCCGCCGGCAACATTCCCCTGTCCACGAGGCGTCTAATGTTTAGTGGATCGGCACGTTCCTGAGGCGGGCCCCGTCGATGCTCCAGGCGCCCGGTCCCGCTGCGGCGATGTACAGGAAGACGAAGCAGAACAGGATTGCTGCCTCGCCTTTGTTGGCCAGCGGCCAGAAACCGCTGGGGAAATGCTGCATCCAATAGCCGACCGCCATCTCGCCCGAAGCGATGAACGCGGCAATGCGCGTGAACAGACCGATCGTCACCAGCACCCCGGCGACCAGCTCGATCACGCCCGCGGCAATCAGCAGCGGCGGAAGTGGGTGGACAGGAAAAGGCACCGGAAAGGCGAAGAATTTCGACAGCGCATGCTCGAGGAACAGCAGTCCGACGACGATCCGCAAGATGCCGAGCAGCTGCGGCTGCAAGCGACCAAGCCACGGTAGTTCCATCGCGCGCCTCCTTGCTGTTCGTACGGGCCACTAGGGGATCGGTTCAGCGGCCGCCAGAAGGATCAAGCATGTTCCTTGGCTCGCGCCTCCTCCTGCGCCGCATGCGCTGCATCCTCCGCGAGTAGCTGGCGTGATCTGTGGATCATCTCGACCCAGTCGTGGAATGCATGGGCAAGCTTGGTCACCAGCTCCTTCAAGGGTCCCTCCTTGAGGCATCCGCTTTCGTCGAAGCTATCGTTGGTGACATGGCCAAGATATGCCTCGGGCTGCTGCATCACCGGCATGTTGAGGAACACGCAGGCCTGGCGGATCTGGTGATTGGAGCCGAAGCCGCCGATGCTTCCGGGAGACGCAGTGACGATCGCCGCCGGCTTCTTGTCGAACACGCTCTGCCCGTACGGCCTCGAACCGACGTCGATCGCGTTCTTGAGCACACCTGGGATGCCGCGATTATATTCAGGGCTGCAGAACAGGACGCCATCGGCGGCAGCGACTTGCTCTCGAAACCGCGTCCACTGGTCCGGTGGATTGGGGTCCAGGTCCTGGTTGTATAGCGGCAGGTCACCGATCTCGATCATCGAGCAATTGAGATTGTCACCGCGGAGGCCGCAGATCGACCGCGCAACCTTGCGGTTGAGGCTGTCTTTCCGAAGGCTGCCGACGATGATCGCGATCTTATAAGCCATGGCGCGTCTCCTCGCTGGCCCAATACGCTTGCCACAGGAAAGTTGCGATAATTGCCTTCAGCCAAAGTGCGTGAGCGACCGGGCAGCCAGGATGACGACGACCACGGCTGCTGCCACGGCCAAGATCCGCAACCCCCGAGCAAGGCGCTGCCGCCGCATCTCCCTGTACGCTGGCACGTCGAGCCAATAGCGGCCCGGCTCCACTTCATGGACCACGCCCTCGCCGATCAATCGCTCCAGGTAGCGTTGCTGGATAGGCACCCGTGGGTCGAACCCCACAGCCCGCTCGGGGCTGAAGGCGTTGTTGTCGAAAAACAGCTTTTCAACTTCTCGGTGGGCTCTGGCTACCATTGCAGCGGCTGCAGTGGCCATCGTTACTCCTGCAGATCCTCTGTCCGCTAGCAGATCAGCCAGTAACTCGCTGCGCCCGCGCCTGCAAATAGGCATGGATCTGCCCGATTTCGGCGTCAGTGTAGTGGCTGAACTCGATCCGCGCGACTTCGCCCATCATCCCAAGCTTTCGGCCCCCGACGGGAATGCCCTGGCGCATCAGCCGGGCAAAAGCCGGCAAGTCATATGCGCCGACGATCGATAGATCGGGAGCATTTATACCAGGTGCGACCTCAGCTCCGCCGAGGTCTGGGCCGTGGCATTCCGCACATCGGCTTGCAACGATATGGCGTCCCGCCTCCAGTTGAGGTCCCAGATCGACCGGCATCTTGCGCGCATATTCGGCAAGTGCATTTGGCTGCGTGTGAAATCGACCGCTGGCGAGGCCGAGTCGACCGAACAATCCGATCTCGCGCGGAGGCTGAGGCTTCCCACCTCTGGGAAGCGCCCTGACTGCCGCAATCAACGCCGCGATCTCGCCATCAGTGAGCCGTGAGAAGGTCGCGGAAGGCATGATGATCAAAGATCGGCCGTCGACTCCAATGCCGTGCCGGATTGCGCGTGCGAGCTGTTGATCGCTGGCTTTGGCCGCGATGAGCGTGAGATTTGGCGCGTAAACGCGCGCAATGTTTGGCTCATCGAACATCAGAGCGCCGCGGACGCCGTCGCCGTGGCAGTCGGAGCAGCCGAGCAATCGTAATTGGCGCGGCGCATCGGCTAGCTGAGCCGCGCTGGGCGCCGCAAGATGCTCGGTCCTTTCAGCAACATGCGCTTTGAGCTTGGATTCCGACGCGAACCACACCCACAGCGCCGTGAATAAGAGCGCGAGCAACAGCGCAATGACAACATAGCCCGTCCAGCGCAGCAACCTTGCCATGTTGCGAACCCCCGTAGCGGGCATAGCTCAATTCAGCGGCGCTTGCGATTGCTGTGACGGATATTGGCCGGGCGTCCGCGGTGACCGCGCTTGCGGTCGCGGCGGGGGTGTCCGGAAGCACCGCCGTAACTTCCCTCCGGCAGCTCGAAGCGCAGCGCGCCGGACACCGGATTGGACTCCGCCAGCCGCAGGGTCAGCCTCTGGCCCACGCGATAAGTCTCGCCGCTTTCGTCGCCGACGAGCGCCCGCGCCGCCTCATCAAAGCGGAAATATTCCTGGCCCAAGTCCTTGGCGAGCAGCAGCCCGTCGCCGCCCAGATCCTCGACGGTTGCAAAAAACCCGAACGGCTGCACGCCGGTGATCCTGCACTCGACCAGCTGGCCCACCTGGTCAGCGAGGAACGCCGCGACATATCGGTCGATGGTCTCGCGCTCGGCCTCCATCGCGCGCCGCTCGAGCATCGAGATTTTTTCGCCGATCCGTTCGAAATGGTCGGCGTCGGCCGGCGGCAATCCGCCCTCGCCGAGCTTGTAGGCACTCACCAACGCCCGGTGGACGAGGAGGTCTGCGTAGCGGCGAATAGGCGAGGTGAAATGCGCGTAAGTCGCAAGCGCCAGTCCGAAATGGCCGAGCCGGTCGGGCCCGTAGCGGGCCTGCATCTGGGTGCGGAGCAATTGCTCCATGATCTCCTCGCGGCCATCCTTATTAGCCATCTGTTCAATGACCCGGTTGAAGGTGCCCGGCTTGATCACCTGCCCCAGCGTGAACTCAATCCCGAAGGTCTTCAGATAATCTTTGAGCGCGACGAGCTTTTCGCGGCTGGGCGGCTCGTGGATTCGGTACATGACCGGCGATTTCCTCGCCTCAAGCGCGCGCGCCGCGGCGACGTTCGCAGCGATCATGAAATCCTCGACGAGCCGGTGAGCCTCGAGGCGGTCGCGCGGCGCGATCGAGGTGATCCGCCCCTTCTCGTCAAGCATCACCCGGCGCTCGGGCAGGTCGAGCTCCAGCGGGTCGCGCTTCGCCCTGGCCGCGAACAAAGCCCGCCAGCAGGCCCACAATGGCTTCAGGGCCTTCTCGACCAGCTCGCGCCCAACCGGGCCTTCGACTTCCGGCATCCAGCAGACCGGCGATGAGACCTCGACCCGCTCTTCGTTCGCGGCGTCGATTGCCGCCTGCGCGTCCTCGTAGGCGATGTTCGCCGCGATCCGGACCTTGGCTCGGATGAAGCGCCAGCTTTTGATCTCGCCATCTTTGGCGATTCTGAGGTGGCAAGCGAGCGCCGCGCGGTCCTCGCCCTGCTTCAATGAGCAAATATCCGCCGACAGTTCCTCCGGAAGCATCGGAACCACGCGGTCGGGGAAATAGACGCTGTTCCCTCGAGCCCTTGCTTCGCGATCGAGCTCGGAACCGGGGCGGACGTAGAAGCTGACGTCGGCGATCGCGACGATCGCGTTCCAACCGCCCTCCCCATCCGGCTCGGCCCAGATTGCGTCGTCATGGTCGCGCGCGTCCTCGGGATCGATCGCGACGATCGGAAGGTGAGTTAGGTCCTCGCGCTCGCCGAGAGGCAAGTTCGAGCCTTGGTGCGCCTCGTCGATAGCCTCCTTTGAGAATTCCGCCCGGAGCCCATGCCTGTGGATCGCAATCAGGCTGAAGCTCTTGGGCGCGAACGGATCGCCGAGCACCGCATCGACCCGCGCGCTGACCCTTGGCGGACGCCCCGAGACTTCGCACAGGACGAGGTCGCCGGGTTCCGCCTCCTTCAAATCGCTGATGAGCAGCTCGCGCCGCTCGCGCTTGTCGACAGGCGAAAGCCAGAAGCGCTCCCCCTCCCGCTTCACCACGCCCAGCGCCAGCTCAGCCGAGCGAACGAGCTTCTTCATCGGGTGGGCGATGAAGCCCTGCCCCCTTTCCTCGGTCCGGGCGAGCACTCGGTCTCCGATCCCAAGAGCACTGCGTTTGCCGGGCTCGATCAGCCGAAGGCGTGGCGGCGGAGTTTCGGCGTGCCATTGCTCGGGGACGGCCCACACCGCGCCGCTCTCGTCGACGGCGACGACGCGCAGGACCGTCACCCTCGGTACGCCGCCAGCCTGGTGGAACGCGCGACCGGGCGAGCTGTCGATCAGCCCCTCGTCGGCCATGTCCTTAAGCAGGCGCTTGAGGTCGATCTTGTCCTGCCCGGAAAGGTGGAACGCCCGGGCGATCTCGCGCTTGCCCGCCGGCTGGTCGGACGATGCAATGAAGTCGAGGATCTGCTTGCGGCTGGGCAGTCCTGCGGAGCGGTTGCGGGCCACCGATCTAATGCCGGACCATTTGGGAGGAGGGGTCGAATCGGGGAGTCCTCCGCTTCCTCCACTTCTTAAGATTTGCCCGAACACGGCGAATGCCGAAGATCATGAGGCCGTGCCTAGTCGATAGACATGCCTGTAGGACAGGATTTTCAACGCAGTTGGCTGTCCTTGCTGCCGCGGCGGTTGATGGTCGAGTGGACCACATTTTTGTCGCGTTCGGACTGGCAGGCGATGCAGGTGCGAACGCCCGGCAGCGCTTCGCGCCGTTTCTTCGGGATCAGCACGCCGCAATCCTCGCATTCCTCGGAGCCCTCGCCGCTTGGCGTAAGCGCTCGGGCGCGAAGCACCGCGTCCTTCACCGTGTCGTCGATCTGGTCCTGAACCGCGCCATCGCGCGTCCATCCACCGGCCATAATATGCTCCAACCAGCGTCATGCCGGACTTGATCCGGGAGCCGCCTTTCTTAGCCGATGTAAGGCAGGCAGGCCCCGGCTCAAGACCGGGGTGATGATCCTATTTCTTCGCGGGCGCGACATACGGATGGAACGCCCCGCCCGGTACCGCTGAGGCGACCGGGCTCTCAAACCCGTCCTTGCTCACCGACGCAACACCGAACACCCAGTCATCGACACGGATATGCCGCAGTTCGACCCAGCTCAGGCAGACTCCGGTCTTTTGCACTACGCATCCGTTATCGGCAGTCATGGACTCCTGCCATTGATTGGCATCGGTTCGCCGCCAACGAACCACATAGCCGTAAGCGCCCGGAACCTGCGGCCAGCTTACCATCGTATCCTCGCTCACCGCTCCTTCAACCTTCGGCTCGGGCGGCGGCGGAGCGCTGGCGATCTCGGCAAGCGCCGCGACGTTCAGCTTGGTCATCTTCGCGAGATAGGCGAAATCGACATGGTCGATGGTGTCGCCGTATCGGATTCCGTTCTCGGTCCTTAGATCCTGGTGCTGCCAGTTGTAATTCTCGACCGCGACGCTGATCCGCGCCGCGGGATAGCCGAGCGCGAGGAACGGAATGTGATCGCCGCCGCGGCTGAAGCGGTCCGTCCGCCAAATCTGCCGCACGTCGAGCCCGATCTTCAGCCGATCCGCCAGGCTGTCGAGGAAGCGCGAGATGTTGCGCGAGGGCGAGTCGTTCTCGCCCCCGAGGCTATGCGTCGCGGCCATCAGCTCGGCTTGCCCTTGCGACCGCGGCCCTTCCGAAAGGACTCGGGCGTGGGTGGAATCGCAGACGCCGTCCGATCCGCAGCTGTTACCGATAATGTCGTTGTTGAGCACAGCGACGACATTCCAGCGCTGCGCCTTCGCGTAATCGGCGAGCGTCTTGCCCCCGTAGAGCCCCTGCTCCTCGCCCATCAGGGTCGCGTAGACGATGGTTCCGGGGAACTTGTGCTTGCTGAGCACGCGCGCGGCCTCCAGCACCGCCGCAGTTCCCGATCCATCGTCGTTCGCCCCGGGCGCGTCGGAGGTCGCGTTCATCGGGTCGCTCACGCGGCTGTCGATGTGACCCTGGATGATGACGACGTCATTAGGCCGCTCGGTGCCGAGCTGAATGGCGAAGACGTCAGTGATCTTGGTCGGCGCAGGCAGCCGGTCACCGCTGAACATCTCACTGGTGCGCGCGACAGTCAGGCAGTTTCCGCAAGCGGCGGAATATCTGCCGAATTCTGCTTCGGCCCAATTGAGGGCCGCCCCGACCCCGCGCTTGGGATCGGTTTGCGATGAAAGCGTGTGGCGAGTCCCGAAGCTCACTAGAGTCGCGATCGTGTGATGCAGCTGCGCCGCGCTGACCGGCGCGATGATCGCGCGAAGCTTCGCGTCGGGTGAAGCAATCGCTTTGTGGGGTGGCGGCGCCGCGCCCAGCAACGTGACGCACATCAAGACCGCGATCTTTCGCATCCGAATCTCCCCCTACTCGTCTTGGGTGAACTGGCATTTGCGCGAACGCGGGTCTAGGGGAGCGCCAACCTAAAACCAGCATAATTGAGGCGTATCTATGTTGCGCACTATCGACCATTTCATCGGCGGGTCCACCTTCGCTAGCGGCGAGCGGCAGGGCGATGTGTTCGATCCCAACCAGGGCCAGGTCCAGGCCAATGTCCGCTTCGGCACTGCGGCCGATCTCCAGAAGGCGGTCGACTCCGCCAAGGCTGCCCAGCCGGCATGGGCCGCGACCAACCCGCAGCGCCGCGCCCGCATCATGTTCAGGTTCCGCGAGCTGGTCGAAAAGAACATGGACGATCTCGCCCGCCTACTCTCGTCGGAGCACGGTAAGGTGCTCGCCGACGCGCGCGGCGACGTCCTGCGCGGCCTCGAGGTGATCGAATATGCTTGCGGTATCCCCCAAGCGCTGAAGGGCGAATATACCCAGGGCGCGGGTCCGGGAATCGACGTCTATTCTATGCGCCAGCCACTCGGCATCGGCGCCGGAATCACGCCGTTCAACTTCCCGGCGATGATCCCGATGTGGATGTTCGGAATGGCGATCGGTTGCGGCAACGCCTTCATCCTGAAGCCGTCTGAGCGCGACCCGTCGGTTCCCAACCGCCTTGCCGAGCTGATGAAGGAAGCCGGGCTTCCCGATGGAATCCTCAACGTCATCCACGGCGACAAGGAAATGGTCGACGCGATCCTCGACCACCCCGACATCGCTGCCGTCAGCTTCGTCGGCTCATCGGACATCGCGCAATATATCTATTCCCGGGGTACCTCCCATGGGAAACGGGTGCAGGCGATGGGCGGCGCAAAGAACCACGGTATCGTCATGCCCGACGCCGACCTCGACCAGGTCGTCAACGACCTCGCCGGAGCCGCGTTTGGCTCGGCGGGAGAGCGCTGCATGGCTCTTCCGGTGGTCGTGCCTGTTGGTGACGAGACCGCCGACAGGCTTCGTGAAAAGCTGATCCCGGCGATCCAAGCATTGCGTATTGGCGTCTCGACCGACCCCGAGGCGCATTACGGACCCGTCGTCAGCAAGGCGCACAAGGAGCGGATCGAGCATTACATCCAGATGGGCATCGATGAAGGCGGCGAGCTGGTCGTCGATGGCCGCGGCTTCAAACTCCAGGGCCACGAGGAAGGCTTCTTCATCGGCCCGACCTTCTTCGACCATGTGAAGCCGAGCTTCGAATCGTACCGCGACGAGATTTTCGGACCCGTCCTGCAGATGGTCCGCGCCAAAGACTTCGACGAAGCGGTGCGGCTGCCGAGCCAGCACCAATATGGCAACGGCGTCGCGATCTTCACCCGCAACGGCCACGCCGCGCGCGAATTCACCGCTCGGGTAAATGTCGGAATGGTCGGGGTGAACGTGCCGATCCCGGTTCCGGTCAGCTATCACAGCTTCGGCGGCTGGAAGCGTTCGGGCTTCGGTGACATCGGCCAATACGGTCAGGAGGGCATGCGCTTCTGGACCAAGAACAAGGTCGTAACCCAGCGCTGGCCGGACGGGTTCGTCGACGCCGGCGACAAGGGTGCGTTCCACATTCCGACGTTCGGCTAAGCTGCAGTTGGTCTGAGATTAATTTCGCGGTAAACACCCCCGTCATTTCGGGTGACGGGGGTGAGAAATGATTCTGCTTGCGCTTGCACTGGCACTGCAGGGCCAATGGACCGGTCCGCACACCGAGGAATATAAGGGTCCAGGCTATTTCTGCGGCGGCGGCTACGCCATCCATCTTGCCAGGGGCGACCGCGCACTGATCCTCCCGCAATCCGCATCGGCCGGAGTCCAGGGCGCTCGGCTGGTGATTGGCGGACGTGAGGTCAACGTCTGGTCGGGCGCATCGCACGCTCCCGGCCGAGTAGTGGTTCGATACGGCGGCACCGCGGTGACCGAGCAGGCCAACGGCGACGAGGTTGAGTATAGGGTCTCCGACCAGACCGACTTCGGCCTGCGGCTGACCAGCGATGCCTTCCGGGGGTTCAAGCGCGACGGCTGGTTCTTCATCAAAGCGAACTTCGCGAGTTCGGCCGAAGATCGCGTCCACTGCCTCGCCGCCTATAGCTACTGAGAAACGTCTCGCGATGAGGCGCCTGCAACAAGTTGCGAGGCGCATTTGTTGAAGGCGCGTGAAACGTGTTCCTTTCATCAGTTGCGCGCTCATCATCGCCGTCGTTTCGTGCGGCCGCAACGAACCCGTCGACAGGCAGGCTTCGAAGGCCCAGAGCATTCCCGACGTCAACGCACCTGCTCCGACGGCAATTGGCGAGCCGCACAAGAATACGGAGCCGGCAAAGCCGCTCCCGGCGCCTTCAGTAAGGATTCCCGCTGCCGTCCAGGGGCGCTGGGGCCTCGCTCCAGCCGATTGCACCAGCCATCCGTCTGCCGCCAAGGGCCTGCTCATCGTCACTCCCGACGAACTCCGCTTCTATGAATCGAGGGCAGTTCCGGCAGCCGATGTCGCGGCCGACGGAAATTCCATCAGCGGCAATTTCGCTTTTACCGGCGAAGGACAGAGCTGGAGTCGCTATGAAGCGCTCAAGATCAACAGGAATGTGCTGACGCGCACTGAAATCAAGCCAACCGCGAGCTTCAGCTATGCCAAATGCAGCTAAGGCCCTGATCCCCTTGCTCGGCGCCGCCGCCCTTACCGCGTGCCACAAGCCGTCGCCCCAAAACCAGCTCGATAACCAGGACATCTCGATGGAGGACAATCTGACCGCAACGAGCCAGATCCCGTCGAATGCGCAGATCGAGACGCTGCCACAGGACGAAAGCAGCGCGACTCCCTCCAACCAGCTCCAGACCGGGTACGACAATCCCGACGTGAACGACCTCGGCAACGGCGATTAACGCAAAAGGAGGTGCTCCATGATGATCCTTTATTATTCGCCCGGTGCCTGCAGCCAGGCGCCCCACATCCTCCTTCACGAGATCGGGCTCGAGCATGATGCCGTGCGGGTCGACCTTAAGACGAAGCGGCTGGAAGACGGCAGCAACTATCTCGATATCAATCCCAAGGGGGCCGTTCCTGCGCTCCAGCTCGAAAGCGGCGAAGTGCTCACGGAGAATGCCGTGATCCTGCAATTTCTCGGCGATCGGGCGAGCTGGCCCGAGGTCCTCCCGCCGCTGGGCGACTTCAGGCGCTACCGTGTGCTCGAGCTGGTCAATTTCATCACGACAGAGTTGCACAAGCGCTTCAGCTTCGTGTTCGACCGCGAGGCGACCGAGGAGTTCAAGCAGTTCGTGCAGATTGGTCTTTCCAAGAAGCTCGACTGGATCGATGGCAGGCTCGGGTCTGGGCCATTCCTGATGGGTCAGGACCTGACGCTTCCCGACCCATACCTATTCGTGATGACCGGCTGGACCGAAAAGGTGATCGGCCTTGAGAAATGGGCGAACCTTCGCGCGTTTCGCGAGCGGATGCTGCAACGCCCGTCCGTGCGTCACGTGCTCCGCTTCGAGGGACTCCTTCAGGAAGAACCCGCTTAGCCGCACTTGCTGCCGTCGCGGGGCCGCCGTAGAGCGCCGGCCAAATGAGCCAATTCGACCTGACCGACGACCAGCTCCAGATTCAGGAGATGGCCCGCAAGTTCACCGCGGACGCGATCACGCCGTTCGCGGCTGAGTGGGACGAGAAGCATATTTTCCCGCGCGACACGATCCGCGAGGCCGCCGAGCTCGGCTTCGGATCGATCTATGTCTCCGAAGAGAGTGGCGGCATCGGGCTCGGACGCCTTGAGGCCGCGCTGATCTTCGAAGCCATGGCCTATGGCTGCCCGTCCACCAGCGCCTTCATCTCGATCCACAACATGGTTTGCTGGATGATCGACCGCTTCGGCTCCGCCGAGGTGAAGCAGAAGCATCTCCCCTCCATGATCACGATGGAGCAGATGGGAAGCTACTGCCTAACCGAGCCGTCATCCGGATCGGACGCGGCGGCGCTCAAGACCAAGGCCGTTAAGGACGGCGATCATTACGTCGTCTCCGGCTCGAAGGCTTTCATCTCCGGCGGCGGCGCCAACGACGTGATGCTCGTGATGGTGCGAACCGGCGAGGAAGGCCCAAAAGGCATCAGCGCGCTCGTGATCGAAAAGGACATGAAGGGAGTCAGCTTTGGGGCTCAGGAGAAGAAGCTCGGCTGGCACTCTCAACCGACTTCGCAGGTGAATTTCGACGAGGTCTGGGTGCCGGTTGCCAACCGCGTAGGCGGCGAGGGCGAAGGTTTTCGGATCGCAATGATGGGCCTGGACGGCGGGCGCCTCAACATCGGTGCCTGCTCGCTCGGCGGCGGGCAACGCTGCCTCGACGAGGCCATCAACTATACCAAAGGGCGCCAGCAGTTCGGCCACGCCATCGCCGACTTCCAGGCAACGCAGTTCACGTTGGCCGACATGGAGACGGAGCTACAGGCCGCGCGCTGCCTGCTCTATGTCGCCGCGGCAAAGGTCACCGCCAATGCAGCGGACAAGACCAAATTCGCCGCGATGGCCAAGCGCCTTGCGACAGACACCGGCTCGTCGGTGGTCGACCGCGCGCTCCAGCTCCACGGCGGCTACGGCTATTTGATGGACTATCCGATCGAACGATTTTGGCGCGACCTCCGGGTCCATTCGATCCTTGAAGGCACCAACCAGATCATGAGGGTCATCGTCAGCCGGGACATGCTCCGCCAGTGACTGACGAACTTCTGATTTCGACCCAGGACAGGGTCGGTCGCCTCCGCCTCAACCGCCCCAAAGCGATCCACGCGCTGAACACGAGAATGTGCGAGGCCATGAGCGCGGCGCTGCTCAAGTGGATGCGTGACGACAGCGTCGAGGCCGTCGTCATCGACCACGCCGAGGGGCGCGGCTTTTGTGCGGGCGGCGACGTCGTGACACTCGCACGAAGCGGAAACGAGGGCGGCGAGGAGGCCAGGCGCTTTTTCTTCGCGGAATATCGGCTCAACCATCTGCTCTTCGTCTACCCCAAGCCGACGGTCGCGATCATGGACGGCATCACCATGGGCGGCGGCGTCGGAATCTCGCTTCCGTGCGACTTCCGCATCGCGACCGAGTACACGCGGCTGGCAATGCCCGAGACCGGCATAGGACTTTTCCCCGACGTCGGAGGCGGCTGGTATCTGCCGCGGCTGCCTGGCCGCGTCGGCGAGTTCATCGCGCTGACCGGCGCCCGGCTCGACGGCGCCGAGTGCCATTATCTCGGCCTTGCTACGCACTATGTTGAGCAATCATCGCTCGCGGACATGGTCGACCGGATCGCCACCACGCCGCAGCGCGTCCAGGGGCCGATTGGCGCATTCGCGGCAAGTCCGCCTGAAGCGAAGATCGAACAAAGTCTTCCCCAGATCACTCGATTTTTCGCCTCCGATCGGCTGGAGGAGATCCTTGCGACACTCGAGGCAGACGAGAGCGAGTGGGCACAGACCGAGCTTGGAACATTGCGGACCAAGAGCCCGCTGTCATGCAAGGTCTCGCTGCGGCTGATGGCAGAGGGCGCCAGGCGCACCAGCTTCACCGATGAGATGCGCTCTGAATATGCGCTCGCCGGCCGCCTCGTGCGCACCCATGACTTCCGCGAGGGCGTGCGCGCGCTGCTGATCGACAAGACCGGCGACCCGCAATGGGACCCTGCTACACCCGAGGAAGTGACCGACGAGATGCTCGACGTGCTGTTCGCGCCGCTTCCCGAATCCGAAGCCTGGACGCCGTTCCCGGAGACCGAACATGAGCAAGTATAAGATGATTCTGGTCGAACAGCG
>JANWLR010000064.1 GCA_025450755.1 Sphingomicrobium sp.
AGCTGCCACTCCACCATGTCCTGCCCGGTGATCGCCTCGGTCACGGGGTGCTCAACCTGCAGCCGCGTGTTCATTTCCATGAACCAGATGCGGTCGGCGCGAAGGCCCTCTGACGCATCCGCGATGAACTCGATCGTGCCGGCGTTCTCGTAGTTCACCGCCTGCGCCGCGCGCACCGCCGCGCCGCAAACCGCCTCGCGCGTTTCGGCATCCATGCCGGGCGCCGGAGCTTCCTCGATCACCTTCTGGTGACGGCGCTGGAGCGAGCAGTCGCGCTCGAACAAGTGGACGACATTGCCGTGGGCATCGCCGAACACCTGCACCTCGATGTGGCGCGGCATCGGCACATATTTCTCTACGAGCACGCGGTCGTCGCCGAATGCGCTCGCAGCCTCGCGCCTGGCGCTGTCGAGCGCATCCTCGAACTGCGCCGCTTCGTTGACCTGGCGCATGCCCTTGCCGCCCCCACCCGCGACAGCCTTGATCAGCACCGGATAGCCGATTGCATTGGCTTCCATCTTGAGCAGGTCCGGCGACTGGTCTTCACCGTGATAGCCAGGCGTCACGGGCACGCCTGCATTCGCCATCAGCTTCTTGGCCGCGTCCTTAAGACCCATTGCGCGGATGCTCGCCGGCTTGGGTCCGACCCAGATCAGGCCCGCGTCGATCACTGCCTGCGCGAAGTCGGCATTCTCCGAGAGAAAGCCATAGCCCGGGTGGATCGCCTCGGCCTTGCTCTCCTTTGCCGCCTCGATGATCCTGTCGCCGCGCAGGTAGGATTCCCGCGCCGGGCTCGGCCCGATATGCACTGCTTCATCCGCCATGCGCACGTGCAGCGCTTTCGCGTCGGCATCTGAGTAGACGGCCACCGTTTCGATCCCGAGCCGCCGAGCGGTGCGGATTACGCGGCACGCGATCTCCCCGCGATTGGCAATGAGCAGCGACTTCATCATTGCGTCGGGCAGCCGGTGATCCGCGACGAGAAGGTCAGGTTCATCGTCTTCCAGATGCCGTTCTCACGCACCATGTCGAAATGGTCGATCCCGCAATTGTAGACCTTGCCGCCGATGCGAACGACAAACGGCGCCCAGACCATCGCGGCATCACCGTCGATCTCTATTGCGGGGTCGCTAATCCTTTCCTGAAAGCCCGAGCCCGCCCGCTTCGTGAACTGCGTCCAGCTTTCCGAATGGACGCCGGTCCGGTTCGGGAGCGTCCCGGTCCCGGTCACCCGTCCATCGGGATAGACCCAACGCAGGATCTCCGCCGGGTTCCAGGTCTCGAACGAGTTGAGGAGCGCCTGAGCGGAAATGAGCACCGCCTGCTCGTCATCAGTCGGCGGTGGCAGGGCCTGGGCGTGCGGCATCCTTGTCGAAATGGTTTGAGCGGCGAGCGCCAGAAGCAGGATCAACATTCTCCGATCACATCCTGAACACGCCGAACTGCGGGCGATCGGGGATCGGCGCGTTCAGCGTTGCGGCGAAGGCCAGGCCAAGCACATCGCGAGTCTGCGCGGGATCGATGATGCCGTCGTCCCACAACTGAGCGGTCGCATGCCAGGGATTGCCCTGCGCTTCATAATCTTCGCGGATCGGCCGCTTGAATGCCTCGGCCTGCTCGGGCGTCCATTTGTCGGCATCGCGATGAACGGTCGCGAGGACGCTCGCCGCCTGTTCGCCTCCCATCACGCTGATGCGGCTGTTCGGCCAGGTGAAGAGGAAGCGCGGCGAGTAGGCGCGGCCGGCCATGCCGTAATTGCCGGCGCCGAAGCTGCCGCCGATCAGCACCGTGATCTTGGGCACGCTGGCGGTGGCGACCGCGGTCACAAGCTTGGCGCCGTGCTTGGCGATGCCCTCCGCCTCGTACTTGCCGCCGACCATGAAGCCCGAGATATTCTGCAGGAACAGGAGCGGTGTGCGGCGTTGGCATGCGAGCTCGATGAAATGCGCGCCCTTTTGTGCACTCTCCGAAAACAGGATCCCGTTATTGGCGAGGATCGCGACGGGCATTCCCCAGATGTGCGCAAATCCGCAGACGAGAGTCGATCCGTAGAGCGGCTTGAACTCGTGCAACTCCGACCCGTCGACGATTCGCGCGACCACCTCGTGCACATCATAAGGCGCTCGGACGTCTTCAGGAATGATCCCGTAAAGCTCCTCGGCGTCGAACAAGGGCGGGCGCGGTTCGCGCAGCTCCAGCCCTGCCCCAGCCTCGGGCTGGATCGTCGAGACGATATCGCGGACGATGGTCAGTGCATGCTCGTCATTCTCGGCGAGATGGTCGACGACACCGCTTTTCTTCGAGTGGAGGTCGCCGCCGCCCAGATCCTCGGCGCTGATCTCCTCGCCCGTTGCCGCTTTCACCAGCGGCGGCCCGCCCAAGAAGATCGTACCCTGGTTGCGCACGATCACGCTCTCATCGCACATCGCAGGGACGTAGGCGCCGCCGGCGGTGCAGCTGCCCATCACGCAGGCGATCTGGGCGATGCCCTTCGAGCTCATTTGCGCCTGGTTGAAGAAGATGCGACCGAAATGATCGCGGTCGGGGAAGACCTCCGCCTGGTGGGGCAGGTTCGCGCCGCCGCTGTCGACCAGATAGACGCACGGCAGGCGATTCTGCTCGGCGATCTCCTGCGCTCGGAGGTGCTTCTTGACCGTCAGCGGATAGTAAGTGCCGCCTTTGACCGTCGCGTCGTTGCAAACGATCATCACCTGGCGTCCTGAAACGCGGCCGATGCCGGCAATGACACCCGCGCCCGGAACCTCGCCCTCGTACAGGTCGCAGGCAGCAAGCTGGCCGATCTCGAGGAACGGCGAACCTGGATCGAGCAACCGCTCGACGCGATCGCGAGGCAGAAGTTTGCCGCGCGAAAGGTGACGCTCGCGGCTTTTCTCGTTTCCGCCCTTCGCGGCCTCCGCCACATCGGCGCGCAGCTTCTCCGCCAAGGCGCGATTGTGATCGGTACGGGCGCGGAACTCATCGCTGTCCGTGACGATTTTGCTCTCGATGCGCGGTGCGCTCATGCCGCCTTTATGTCCGTTAGTCGAAAAGCCGTGCCGCTCGCCTAGCGGTTGCTTGCGCCATTGCAAAGCAGCGGCTTGAGCAACTCGCGCAAACGCCTGGGAGAGGTTCACCAATGAAAAAGCCGCTGCTTTTGATCTTCGCATCCGCGCTCGCTCTCAGCGCATGCCATATGACAACCAGCCAGAATGCCGCGCAGGAGCAAAAGCAGGGCACGGGGATCGGCATCGATCCGAGCTGGATGGACAAGAGCGTCGTGCCCGGCGACGACTTCTTCAACTAGCCGACGGAAGCTGGGTTAAGAATACGCCGATCCCCGCGGATCGTTCGCGCATCGGAGGCTTTTTCATCGCCGACCAGCAGCGCGAGAAGAACACGCGCGAGCTGTTCGACGGCATCATCAAGTCCAATCCCGCCGGCGGCACGGATGGAATGATCGCCAATTACTACAAGGCGTACCTCAATACCGACGCGATCGATCGTGCGGGCCTCAATCCGGCAAAGGCGGATCTCGATGGAATCGCGAAGATCGCCGACAAGCACCAGCTGAGCTCCGCGATCGGCTCGACGCTGCGATCGGATACGGACCCGCTGAACGCGACCAATTTCTCGACGCAGAACCTGTTCGGAATTTTTGTGACGCAGGGCCTGGCGACGCCCGGCGAGCAATTGCCCTTTATCATGCAGGGCGGCCTGGGGTTGCCAGACGCCCAATATTATCTGTCGGGCGACTCCAAGATGGCGGACATGCGCAACAAATATAAGATTTATGTCCAGACCATATTGCAGGATGCGAGCTATCCCGATCCGCAGGGCGCTGCGGGCCGCATCATGGACCTCGAGACCAAGATCGCGAAGGCACATGAGCCGCGCGAGCAGAGCGAAGATTTCAAATATGGTGCGCAAGTGTGGACACGCCAGCAACTCGAGCAAAAGGCGCCGGGAATCGACTGGGCAGCGTTGCTCGGCGCTGCCGGCCTCGGCAGCGTGCAGAAGTTCGACGCTTATCATTTCGCCGCGATTCCCAAGCTTTCGGCGCTGGTCGCTTCCGAGCCGCTTCAGAACTGGAAGGACTGGCTCGCCTTCCACACGATCAACCAGCAGGCAAATGTGCTGCCCAAGCCGTTCCGCGATGCGAGCTTCGCTTTCTACGGGACGACTCTGTCGGGCACTCCAAAGCAGCGTCCGCGAGATGCGCTGGCGCTAAACGCGACCAGCGCCGCACTGCAGGACGCCGTCGGCAAGGCCTATGTCGACAAATATTTCCCGGCCTCGTCAAAGGCGCAGATCGAGCAGATGGTGACGAACCTCAAGGCCGCCTTCTCGCGGCGGGTGAAGGCGATCAGCTGGATGAGCCCCTCGACCAAGCAGGAAGCGCTGAAGAAGGTCGAAAGCATCGTCGTCGGCGTCGGTTACCCGGACAGCTGGCGCGATTATTCCGGCCTGACCGTCACTGGCGACAATGCCTACAATAACCAGAAGAATACGTCGTTGTGGGAATATCGGCACCAGATCGCGAAGATCGGCAAGCCGATGGATCGCCACGAATGGTGGATGCCGCCGCAGCTGGTGAACGCGGTAAACCTGCCGGTCCAGAATGCACTCAACTTCCCAGCTGCAATCCTGGTGAAGCCGTTCTTCGACCCAAATGCCGACGCGGCGTTCAACTATGGCGCGATCGGAGCGACGATCGGGCACGAAATCAGCCACAGCTTCGACACCGGAGGCGCCCTGTTCGACGCGCAGGGAGCGATGCGCAACTGGTGGACTCCCGCCGACTTCAAGAACTTCCAGGCGCAGGCCGACGCGCTCGCCAACCAGTTCGATCAATATGAGGCGCTTCCCGGACTGCACGTCAACGGCAAGCTGACGCTCAACGAGAATATTGCGGACGTCGCCGGCCTCGGTGCCGCATATGAAGCATATAAAGCGTCGCTGAACGGCAAGCCGGCGCCGGTGATCAACGGCCTGACAGGCGACCAGCGCTTCTTCCTTGCTTATGCGCAGTCATGGGCGGTGAAGTCGCGGCCGGAAATCCTCCGCCAGATCGTGCTGACGAACGGCCACGCGCCCGAGCAATTCAGGGCGCAAACGGTGCGCAACATCGATTCATGGTACCCGGCGTTCAACGTCAAGCCGGGGCAGAAGCTCTATCTTCCACCGGACAAGCGCGTGAAGATCTGGGGGTAAGGAGCTTCGCGTCAACCTCCCGAAACCAGGGGCGGAGCGGCTGCTAGCCAACAGCAGTAGCCGCCGCTATCCGCCCGCAATCTCGTTTAGCAAAGCATGCGGAGTATCTATGTTGCGACCAGCGTTGATCGGATTATTCGTCTTTTGCGCGGCGGCGTGCACGACCGCGCCCAGTGCCCCCAAGACCGTATCGGAAGCTTCTTCGGATCCTGCCCAGCGAGCATCATCGCCCGAAGAGCAGAAAATCTGCCGTGACATGAGCACCACCGGGTCCTACGGTTCACGACACGTGTGCCACACCAAGGCGCAGTGGGATAAGATCGACGCGTTGAGCTGAGGCTCGGCGCAGTCGCGACTGCACATCCTTCAAGACGGGTGCTATGGAAGCCTCCAAAGCGGGAGGCTGATCGATGACCTATTGGGAGTTCAAGGGCCGGGAGCTCGTCAACTGCACGTGCGAATATGGCTGCAATTGCCAGTTCAATGCCCTTCCCGACAAAGGCCATTGCCATGCGGTCGCCGCGATCCAGATCGATGAGGGCAGGCACGGCGACACGAGCCTCGACGGACTGGTCATTACCGCATTGTTCAAATGGCCAGGTGCGGTCCACGAAGGTCATGGCGAGGCGCTCGCCTTTATCGACAAGCGCGCCAACGATGCCCAGCGTGAAGCGCTGCTCAAGATCATGACCGGCCAGGACACCGACCCGTTCGCGACCGTGTTCGCCGTGTTCGCATCGACAATCGAAACCATGCACGAGCCGGTGGTCACCGATATTGATTTCGAAGTGGACGTTGAGGAGCGCCGCGGTCGGCTCAACATCCCTGGCTATGTCGAGATGAAGGGCGAACCCATCCGAAACAAGGTGACAGGCAAAGAGTCGCGGGCGCAGATTCGTCTCCCCGACGGGTTCGAATATGAGGTTGCCGAGGTCGGCAGCGGCACGAGCCGGACGACCGGCGGGCCGATGGAGATCGAAATCACGGAGAAATACGCACAGTTGGCGAACCTCCATCTTTCGACTCACGGTGTCGTCCGCTCCTGACCTGACTGGACGAATGCTGCGACATCAGCGGCTGGCCGTCTGCGGCGGCTTGGCGCTGCTTGTCCTCATCAGCTGGTGGTCCGTGATAAAGGGTGCAAACGGCCGGATGGACGCCATGAGCACTCCGCCGTTCGGAATAACGGTGCTGATGTGGTGGCTGATGATGGTGGCGATGATGCTTCCGTCGGCGAGCCCGGCCATTCTGCTGTACGGCAAGGTCCGAGCGATCCGCAGCGGGGATTCTGAAATCGCAAGCACCTGGGTCTTCCTTGCCGGCTATCTCGCCACCTGGCTGATATTCTCGATTGCGGCCGCGCTTGCCCAGCTGCTGCTGACCGGGCCTTCGATGGCGCTCGGCAGCCGCGATGAGCAAGGCGCGCTTCTAATTGCGGCCGGAGCGTATCAGCTCTCACCCCTCAAATCGGCCTGCATGCGCGAGTGCCGCTCGCCTGCGCAGTTCATCAGCCGCCACTGGCAACCCGGGTGGAGCGGTGCCGTCCAGCTGGGGGTGAGGCACGGGGTCTATTGCCTCGGCTGCTGCTGGATGCTGATGGCATTGCTGTTCGTCGGCGGAATCATGAACCTGCTGTGGGTCGTCGGGCTGACGCTGATCGTGGCGATCGAAAAGCTCGCTTCGCGCGGAGCACGAATCGGAAAAATAGCAGGCGTCGGCCTTGTCGTGTGGGGCTTGGCGAAGCTCTTTGGCTTTTAGGCGCCGATCAGCTCGCGGCCGATCAACATTCGGCGGATCTCGTTAGTGCCGGCGCCGATGTCGAGCAGCTTTGCGTCGCGATAATAGCGTTCGACCGGCCAGTCCTTGGTGTAGCCCGCGCCGCCGAGCGCCTGGACCGCTTCGTTGGCGACCTTCACGGCATTCTCGGACGCGAGCAGGATCGCGCCGGCGGCGTCGTAACGGGTCGTCTTGCCCTCGTCGCAGGCCTTGGCGACCTGGTAGACATATGCCCGGGCGCTGTTCAGCGCGACGTACATGTCCGCGACCTTGGCCTGCATCAGCTGGAACGAGCCGATCGCTTTCCCGAACTGCTTTCGCTCGCGGACATAGGGCAGGACCACGTCGAGACAGGCCTGCATGATGCCAATCTGCATTCCGGCGAGGATCGTGCGTTCGTAGTCGAGGCCGCTCATCAGCACTTCGACGCCCTTATTCTCCTCGCCGAGGATGTTTTCGGGCGCGACGAAGCAATCGTCGAACACCAGCTCGGCGGTCGGTGAGCCGCGGATTCCGAGCTTGTCGACCTTCTGCCCGACCGAGAAGCCTTCCATGTTCTTCTCGATCATGAAGGCGGTGATTCCGCGGCTGCCCTCGCCCGTCTTGGCGTAGACGACGAGCGTGTCGGCTTCCGAGCCGTTGGTGATCCAGAACTTGGTGCCGTTGAGGCGATAACCGTTGCCGCTGCGTTCGGCCTTGAGCTTCATTCCGACGACATCGCTGCCCGCACTGGATTCGCTCATCGCAAGCGCACCGACATGTTCGCCGCTGATCAGCTTGGGAAGATATTTGCGCTTCTGCTCCGGGTTCGCCCAGCGGCGGATCTGGTTGATGCACAGGTTGGAATGTGCGCCGTAGCTGAGGCCGACGGAAGCGGAGGCACGCGCAACCTCCTCCTGCGCGACGACATGCTCGAGGTAGCCAAGGCCAAGACCGCCATCTTCCTCCTCGACCGTAATTCCGTGGAGGCCGAGCTCGCCCATTTGCGGCCATAGGTGGCGCGGGAATTCGTCTTTCTCGTCGATTTCGGCCGCGATGGGCGCGATCTTGTCGTCGGCGAAGCGCTTCGTCGTTTCGCGGATCGTATCGGCCATCTCGCCGAGCTGAAAATCGAGTCCGGGCTCGGACATGTCGTGTCTCCTGTCGCGAGGGCCGCTAGCAGAGCCGCGAGCGTTTGAACAACCGGGCCGGCAGCCTTATGTGCACTGCAGCAATTCGACTCCGGAGCATCCACATGGCCACGAACCCCGCCGACCCGATCGTCATCCTCTCCTACGCACGCACGCCGATGGGCAGCTTCCAGGGCGCACTGTCGCCGCTCAGCGCGACCCAGCTTGGCGCGACAGCGGTCAAGGCGGCGGTCGATCGCGCCGGCATTCGTGGCGAACAGGTCGACAAGGTGTTCATGGGCAACGTGCTCTCGGCCGGGCTGGGCCAGGCTCCTGCCCGCCAGGCGGCGCTTGGCGCTGGCCTTCCGAAATCGGCCGAGGCGGTGACAATTAACAAGGTCTGCGGCTCGGGAATGCAGGCGGCGATCTTTGCGCACGACATGCTCGACGCGGGTTCGGCCGACTTGATCGTCGCGGGCGGCATGGAGAGCATGACCAATGCGCCATATTTGTCGAAGAAGTACCGATCGGGCGCGCGCATCGGCCACGACACCGTCTACGACCATATGATGCTCGATGGCCTCGAGGACGCCTATGAGCCGGGCCGGGCGATGGGCACCTTCGCCGAGGACGCGGCGCGCGAATATCAGTTCACGCGCGAGCAGCAGGACGAGTTCGCGATCGAGAGCCTTCGCCGCGCGAACGACGCGATTACCAGCGGTAGGTTCGATAAGGAGATCGTCCCCGTGACGGTCGCCACCCGCAAGGGCGACGTGACGGTCGACCGTGACGAGCAGCCGGGCAAGGGCAATCCGGAGAAGATTCCGCAACTAAGGGCAGCGTTCGCCAAGGATGGCACGATCACCGCAGCGACGTCATCCTCGATCAGCGACGGCGCGGCTGCGCTGGTGCTGACGCGCCAAAGCGTCGCCGATGAGCTCGGGAAGCAGCCGATCGCGCGAGTCGTCGCGCATGCTGCAGCAGCGCTGGCCCCGGAGAAATTCACCTCGGCTCCGGTTCCGGCGATCGAGAAGGTTCTGAAGAAGGCAGGCTGGAGCGTCGACGACGTCGACCTGTGGGAAGTCAACGAGGCCTTCGCCTGCGTCGCGATGATCGCGATGCGCGACATCGGAATCCCGCACGAGAAGATCAACGTGAACGGCGGCGCGACCGCGCTCGGACATCCGATCGGCGCCAGCGGCGCCCGGATCGTCACGACGCTGATTGCGGCGCTCCAGGACCGCGGCTTGAAGCGCGGCGTTGCGTCGCTCTGCATCGGCGGCGGCGAAGCGACCGCGATGGCGGTCGAACTGGTCTAGTCTTCGGACTCGCCGCTGTGGTGCGCTGGTGGTAAGGGCTGCTCCACTCTCAAACAGAGGGGAGAAAGCCGATGCGTCTGACCATCTGCATTACTGCCGCGCTCGTGATTGGCGCCAGCCCGAGCGTGCTAGCCGCCAAGGCCGCGCCTTTCGAGATCAAGAGCACCAGCTGGAGCTTCGTCGATCACGGCAAGAGGGTCCATGAGACAATCGACGGCGATGGCAATTACATCGAAAATGCCGTCAGCGGGAAGCATATCGATCATGGCACCGGGGTGATGAAGGACACCAAGGCCTGCTTCACCAGCGCCATGACCAAGGAAGGCGAGGTCTGTTGGACGACGCCCAAGAGCGCAGTCAAGGTCGGCCATTCCTTCGTTACCAAGAGCGACAAGGGTCGTAAGCTGAAGGTCACGCGCATCGCCTTTACCAAGCTGGAGATGCCGAAGTAGGTTCGCGCTACTTCTTGCCGGCGAGCGCCTGGCACTCGATTTCCATCAGCGCTCCTGGCAACGCGAGCGCGGTCACGCCGATTGCGCTGCGCGCAGGAAGTTGGCCGGCTGGAAAATAGCCGACGTAGGCCTGGTTGAACGCCGGCCAGTTCTTCATGTCTGTGAGGAACACGGTACAGTGGAAGACATCACCGTAGCCGCCGCCGGCAGCCTTCAGGCTCGCACCGATGTCGTCCATCGCGGCTTTGGTCTGCGCCTCGATCCCGTCCGGCACCTTGCCGTCCGGCGCGCGGCCGATCACGCCGGAAAGGTAGAGCAAGTCGCCGACGCGCACGGCTTTGGAAAATGGCGCGGGCATTCCATTAAAGGATGGCGCGGGATAGTGCTGAACGGGGGCGGCATGCCCCGCTCCCGAGGTGAGCAAAATTGCGCTCGCGATTGCGGCAATGACCTTCATTTCATCCCCCCAGTTTAGTCGACCACCTCGCCGCTGCTGACGCCCCAGATGTCCGACATGCGGATGTAGCCGCGCCTGTTGCCGACTTCGATCCGGCACCAGCCTTCGTCGCATTTGCTGATGCGTCCGACGACGCCGGGCTCGGCGCGCGCGCTGACCTTCGAATCGTCATACGCTCCGACGCGGATCGGCCGGGGCTGGCCAGGTTTGACGATCCCCGTGCGGCGGTCGCTCAGCATCGTCACCAGCATCCAGCCCTGTGCGCCGTCGGGGTCTTGGATGAGGCGCCAGTTCTCGTATTTCTTGAGGACGCGCACCGGCAGGTCGCGGCGCTGATAGAGCCAGACATTGGGATAATTCCGTCCCGGTCCGGTGTGGGTCATCGCCTGGCCGCTCGCAATCGAGGCCCAGTAGGGCGGCTGCTTCTCTTCCTGCGCGAAAGCGGAAGATGCCAGCAGCATGATCGTCATTCCCGCGAACGCGGGAACCCAATTCTTCCTTTTTCGCTGGACCGCCGCTTTCGCGGGGATGACGAAGAGGTGGTGCACTACGCCCCCGTCAGAATCCGATCGACCAGCTGCTTCACCGTCGGGATGAAGCCGTTCGAATAAAATGGGTCGCTCCTGAAGCGAAAGGCCGAATGGCCGGCGAACATCAGATTATGCTCCACCGGACCGCCGTGAGCGATGTCCTGGAGCGTCTTTTGGATGCAGAAGCTGCGTGGGTCGGCAAGGCGGCCCGTCGAATTCTTCTCATTGTCCGCCCAGGAGGAAAAGGCGCACTGGGAAAGGCAGCCCATGCACTCGGCCTGGTCGGTGCGGATCTGTTTCTCTTCATCCGGCCGCACGAAGATGAGCGTGTCATCCGGCGTCTTCATCGCATTGGTGTAGCCGCGCGCAAACCACTCGCGAGCGTGCGTCAGGTCGCCTTTGGTGACCCAAAAATTCTTCTTGGTGCCGACACCGACATCGAGCTGGAAATGGTGATCACCGATCGGCTCCTTGGTATAAGCGATCTGGCGCTCGCTTCGAGCCTCGAGGTTGCGAAGGAACGGATTGCGCACTGCGGACGAATAGAAGCCCGTCGGCGAGAAGCGGTGGAGCAGTACGTCGCCTTCCTCGAGGGTTAGCAGCCTCGCCTTCCACTCGGGCGGGATCGGGCTTTCCTGAGTCAGCAGCGGACGCGTTCCGAACTGGAAGACGATCTGGCCGAGCTCGGGATTGTCGATCCAGTGATCCCATTCGTCGAGGCGCCATACGCCGCCGGCCATGACGATCGGAACGGTATCCGCGATCCCATTCTCGCGCATCGTGTCGCGGAGCGCCTTGACTCGCGGATATGGATCCTGCGGCTTGCGCGGGTCCTCAGCGTTGCTGAGGCCATTGTGGCCGCCGGCGAGCCACGGATCTTCGTAGACCACGGCAGCCAGCCATTCGGCCGCCTTGTGATAGGCACGTTTCCAGAGCGCGCTGAAAGCACGCGCCGAGCTAATGATCGGGAGGTAGCTGACCCCGTAGGATGCCGCGATTTCGCTCAGCTTGTAGGGCATTCCGGCGCCACAGGTCACGCCCGAGACGAGGCCCTTGGTGCGCTCGAGGACTCCGTGAAGCACGCGCTGCGCCCCGCCCATCTCCCACAGCACGTTGATGTTGACCGCGCCCTTGCCGGACGCGATCTCATAGGCGCGATGGACCTGCGCAACGGCGCCGTCGATCGCATATTTGATCAGCTCTTCGTGGCGGTCGCGGCGGGTGAGCGCCTCATAGACCTGCGGGATGATCCGGCCTTCCGCATCGTAGCTGTCGGCGTTGACCGCGGAGACCGTGCCGATCCCGCCCGCAGCAGCCCATGCACCGGAGCTCGCGTGATTGGTCGCGCTGACGCCCTTGCCGCCTTCGATCAGAGGCCAGACTTCGCGACCCGCGTAGAGGATGGGCTTGAGCCCCTTGAACAAGATTCGTCTCCCCGGCGCATCATGCGCCTCGTCGCCCTGCTCCTATAGGGCGGGTTGGTTATCAATGCCCGAAAAAAGTTAAGCGGGACCTCGGTTGTTCCAAGGCCCCGCTTAACGTTGAAGTCAGACGTGGATGTCTGGCTTAGTAGCAGTTGTCGCTGGCAGCTGCGCTACCCACGGCCGCGCCGAGAACGCCGCCGATGATCGCACCCGCGGCACCATTATTGTGGCGGTACCGGCCGTATCGATAGCTGTAATGGCCATTATTGCTGACTGCGCTTCCGAGCGCTGCGCCGATCAGGCCACCGGCAACGGCGCCGGCCGCCTGATTGCCGCGGCAATAGCCATTGTAGCCGTAATAGCCGCCACCATAACCGTAGGCCGGGTAACCATAGCCATAGCTATAGGCTGGATAGCCATAGCTGTAGGCCGGGTAGCCATAGCCACCATAGCCATAGCTGGGGTAGCCGTAGCCGTACCCGTAGGGGCTGCCGACACCGATCGAGATCACGGTACGGCTGCGCGGATAAGCATATCCGTAGCTGCGGTCGCCGTAACCATAATAGCCGTGACGCCAGTGGTCTCGGGCGCTGGCTGCCGACGGAATGGCGATCAGGCTTGCCGCCGACAATGCGAGCATAGCTTTCTTGAACATCGAAATACTCCTCGATTCGCGACCTGGCCGCAGGACTACTCGCGACCCTGTGTTAACCAAAATACGCTTGAGAAGCTGTCGTGGTTCTGAACGTTGCGGCCAGGAATCGATAAGCGTGCCTACAATCGGCTCGAGCGGCGTCTACGCCTGCTGGAACGAATAATCGAGGCCGATATCGACCGCCGGGGCGGACTGGGTGATCCGACCGACGGAGATGAAATCGACGCCGGTTTCGGCCAGAAAAGCGATGGTCTCGAGGGTCACGCCACCGGATGCCTCGAGCGGAACTCGGCCGGACGCCACTCGAACTGCCTCGCGCAGTTGCGCGGGATCCATATTGTCGAGCAGCAGCCAGTCTGCGCCGGCGGCAAGCGCGGGCTCGATCTGGTCGATCCGGTCGACCTCGACTTGGACCTGAAGTCCGGTGTTCGCAGCTTTTGCGCGGCGCACGCCTTCCGCCACTCCGCCGCACACCGCAACGTGATTGTCCTTGATCAAGACGCCGTTATCGAGCCGCATCCGGTGGTTCTGCGCACCACCCATCCGCGCCGCGAACTTTTCGAGCACGCGGAGGCCGGGAAGGGTCTTGCGTGTGTCGAGCAGAACCGTGCCCGTGCCGGAAATGGCGTCAGCATATTGCCGGGTCAGCGTGGCGACGCCGGAAAGATGCTGGAGCGTGTTCAGCGCCGAGCGCTCCGCCGCAAGCATGGCGCGCGCATTGCCTGACAGGCGCATCAAAGTTGCCCCGTGCTCAACGCGGTCGCCATCGCCGGAGAGCAGCTCGATTTCGACCTTGCGATCCAGCGCACGGAAGAACGCCGAAGCCACTTCGACCCCCGCAAGAACGAGCTGCTCGCGTGCGTTCATTTGTGCAGTGAATCGCGCGTCTTCCGCTATCGTCGCGTTCGAGGTCACGTCGCCGCCGCTGCCAAGGTCTTCGGCAAGCACGCGCTGCACGAATTCAGCCAGGTCGAAATCGTCGGGAAGTGCCATGCCCCGGCTCTAGGCGAACGCGGCCAGCCGAAACAAGGTCAGTGCGCTGGTTCGGCGGTCTGCCGCAGTTTCCATTTGCCAGCTTGCCATTCGTAGCGGCTGGAGTCCTTCGCGCTGAAGCTGTCGTTGGTCCAGCCCCATATCGTGACCGTCACGCTGCCGCCGTCGACATCGATCACGTTGAAGCTCTGTTGCTGCTCCCGAACGCGGGTCGAGGTTGCCGTTCCGGCCTGGACGACAAGCACTCCGCCGGCGCGCGTGACCAGGTCGCTCGAGTCCTGGCTCGATGCGTGATGATTGTGGCCTGCGAGCAATATATCGACGCCGGATTCCTCGACGGCGTCGAGCGCCATCTCGTGGCGACGGATCGGGCGTTCGAGCTCTCCACCGACCTCGAGCGCGAGGAGCGGGTGGTGCGTGACGAGCACTCGCACGGCTTTGCTCGGCGTGCGCGAAAAGGTCTCGCGGATGAAGTGAACCTGATCCTTGTTGATGCGCCCGTCCTTGAAGGTCAGCGAGCGCGCGGTGTTGATGCCGAGAACCGCGACACCGGGAAGCTCGATGAACGGGCACAGGCTTTCGTCGATGAAGCGGCGATAGCGCGCGAGCGGCGAGAGAAAACGGCGCAGCACATCATAGAGCGGAACGTCATGATTGCCGGGGACGCCGAGCACTTCATGGCCGCGGTCGCGTAGCGTTTTGAGGAATTCGCAAGCCTCGCGGAACTGTTCGGTGCGCGCGCGCTGGGTGAAGTCGCCGCTGATCACGACGAGCTCCGGCTCCAATTCATCCGCCTTGCGCTCGACGGCCTCGACGAGGTCTTCGTCGTGCGCGCCGAAGTGGAGATCGGATAGATGCAGGATTCGAGTCACTCGGATTGAACCGCGCGGCGCTCAACTTGTTTCTAGAAATTCAGGAAAAGCAGCAGCTTCGCATCGACGCCCAAGCCTTCGGCGCGCTTCTGCTCGATGAAATTCGGGATCTCGGCGCGAGGTACCAGATGCACCTTGATATCCTCGTTCGCGTCACCGCCGCCATCACCGATCTTCCTGAGATCATGTGCGCGGACCAAAGTGAAGGCTTCGGACAGCATGCCCGGAGACGAGTAGAAGTCTCCCAGGCGCTCGATCCGCTCGGTGGTGAAACCGGTCTCTTCTTCGAGTTCCTTGACCGCCGTGGATTCGACGGTCGCTGCGGGATCATGATCGCCGACGAGCCCCGCCGGCAGCTCAACGCAGCGGCAGTCGGGCGGCACTCGAGGCTGTTCGACGAGGATCACATTCCCGTCGATTTCGGCGAGGATCACGACTGCGCCGATATTATCGGTTCGGCTCGCATATTCCCAATTGGCGCGCTTGAACGCGCGCACATATTTCCCCCTCCACATGAGCTCGGGCGGCGGCAAGTCATCGAGGTTCATAGTTCGATCAGTTTGTCCGGTATCTCGTTCTGGTCGTCCGCCGAGCGGGGGAAATGCTCGGCGAGCACCGCCCCAACGCGCTCGATCGCGGCAACGATCCCGTCACCGGGCCGCCCCTCGCGCACGTCCGAGATCAGCGCATGCATCGCTTCGCCCCATGCGTGCTCGTCGGTGAGCTTGTGAATGGCCTCATCGGCGACGATCTCGGCGCGGCGTTCGGCGAGCGACAAATAAATAAGGACGCCCGTCTTGCCGGCAGTCCGCCCGGCCGCGGCAGCCTGGAATATGGCAATCGCCCGCCTGCGAACGCGGCGGTGCTTGGTCGCTGGCGGCGTTAGCAGAAGGCGCAGCGGCATCCATTTGAGGATCAATAAGGCGATGGTGAACTTCAGTGCCGCGAAGAACATCAAGAGCGTCAGCAGCTCGCTTTCGGTCGGATCGGGACTCCAGCCGCCGAACAGATGATTGTACCACCAGATGAGCGCCGTCGGGCTCCATGCGGCCCAGGCGAGAACCGCAAAGAGCGGAACGAGCGCCCAGTGAAGCGCGACATCGTGATAGGCGTCGCTGATCGGCGTCGCGACCGCGACGATTTCGCCGCTGGTGTTCGCCTCAGCCGCAGCGATCGCTGCCGAGACCTTCTCTCGGTCGGCGTCGGTGAGAGGCATCACCACGAGCCGGAAGCTCCGCCGCCACCAAACGAGCCGCCGCCACCGGAAAAGCCGCCAAAGCCGCCACCGCCAAAGCCGCCGCCGCCGCCCCACGACGAGCCGCCGCCCCAGCCGCGCGACCGATTGCCAAGCGAGTTGAGGGCCCAGAGCGCCACCCATGGACTGATGCTGCCTCCGCGTGTGCGATAACGCCGTCCAAATCCGCGCCGGAGATGGGAAAGCGCGACAAAGCCGATCACCATCAGCCAGAACAAGACTGGCAGTGGATTGCCGCCCGAATGCTGCCGCCGCTGTTGCGACTGCTCTGCCGCGGCGATGTTCTTCTGGGCTTCCTCGGGGGACAAGGACATTTGCTTGATGATGCCGTCGGCGCCGGCCTCGATGCCACCGCCAAAGTCGGGCGGATTCTGCTTGAAATGCGGAAGGATGGCCTCGCGGATGATCAGGCCTGACATCGCGTCGGTCAGATATGGCGTCGCGCCATAGCCGACCTCGATGCGCACTTTATGCTCATTGGGCGCGACCAGGAGGATCACGCCATTGTCCTTGCCCTTTTGGCCGACGCCCCACGCGCGGCCCAAGCGGTAGCCGTAATCCTCGATCGGATAATTCTGCAGGCTGGGAACGGTGGCGACCACCAGCTGCGCGCCTTTTGAAGCCTCCAAGGCCGCCGACTTGCTGGTAAGATCCTGCACCTGCTCGGGGGTCAGGATATGCGCGTCGTCGACGACCCTGCCCGTAAGTTGTGGAAAGGTCTGCGCAGAAGCAGGCGTTGCGAAGAACAGCAGAACCGTCATTGCGAGCGTAGAAAAGCAATCCAGAAAGCGCTTGATCGCCACGTCGCTCCGCTCCTCGCGATGATTCAATTTCAACTCGCGTTGCCAAAGTTCACAGTCGGCGCCGTCTGCGCGGCCGTCGACGCTTCGAACGGCACCTTGGGCTTAGCGTTGTAGAACACCTTGGCGCCGATCGCGGTCGGGAAGGTCCGGATCAGCGTGTTATATTGCTGGACGGAGGTGTTGTAATCGCGGCGCGACACTTCGATGCGGTTTTCCGTACCCTCGAGCTGGTCCTGAAGCGCGAGGAAATTCTGATTCGACTTCAGATCCGGATAAGCCTCGACGCTGACGAGCAACCGACCAAGCGAGCCGCTCAGCTGACTCTGCGCCGCCTGGAACGCCTGGACCTTCGCCGGATCGCTGAGATCCCCGGCGTTGAGCTGGACGCTGGTCGCCTTGGCCCGCGCATTCGTAACGTCGGTCAGCACGGTCTTTTCCTGTTGGGCATAGCCCTTCACCGTCGCGACAAGGTTGGGAATGAGGTCAGAGCGGCGCTGATAATCGGCCTGCAGATTGCCCCACGCGGCCTTGACCTGTTCATCTGCGGTGGGGACGCTGTTGATTCCGCAGCCGGCAAGGCTGACCGCGGCCAGCGGTGCGAGCAATCCGAAACGACGAAGTGCGGTCATTTGAAGTCCCCTACGATTGCGGGCCGATAATTAGAGGCACGGCTGGTCGCTTTCAATAAGCTGTCTTAAATAAATAACACAGCACCACTGCTGCTGCCAAAGCATGGCAAGTGCGCTACTGTCGCCAGGTCGACAATATAGGGGGCTCTCATGCTGAAGGACTTCAAAGCGTTCATCGCCAAGGGCAACGTGCTCGACCTCGCGGTTGCGGTCATCATCGGCGCGGCATTCGCCAAGATCGTCACCAGCCTGACCGACGACATCATCATGCCGATCGTCGGCAAGATCTTCGGCGGTCTCGATTTCTCAAGCCATTTCATCCTGCTTGGGCCGGTCCCCGACGGTTATCACGGCTCGATGACGGATTATGCTGCCCTGAAGAAGGCCGGCGCTCCGGTGCTCGGCTGGGGCGCATTCGTGACCGAGGTCGTGAGCTTTCTCATCCTCGCCTTCATCATTTTCCTGATGGTGCGCTGGGCAACCAAGCTCATGAAGAAGCCCGAAGCTGCGCCCGCCGGTCCGACCGAGGTGGAGCTTCTCACCGAGATCAGGGATGAGCTGAAGAAGCGCGGCTCAGTCGGCTGACCGTCTGAAACGGCAACCCATTGCCGGCATTTGGTGCCCGTACGTGGTACCGCGAATTTCGGGCTGACCAACACCAGCATGTCGGGGGGACAACATGGAGTGGACGATCAATTCCAAGCGGGCACTGATGTTCGCCGCCGGTGCTGTGACCCTGGTCGCTATGGGACCGGTCTTCCCTTCACTCGCCGCCGCGCGCTCCATGCAGTGCGCGCCCTCGAGTAAAGGCACGATCGAGGCGCAGTTCAAGCGGTTTAATGACAGTTGGCAGACGCACGATCCCGACAAGGTCACGGCTCTCTTTTTGCCCGACGCCGTTCTTCTGGCGACCGTAAGCAACAAACCGAGAACCACGCGTCCGGAAATCCGCGACTATTTCGATCACTTCCTTCTTTCGCGGCCCATTGCCAAAATCGACACGAGCACGGTCTGGGTAGGCTGCAACGCTGCAAGCCGTGTTGGTACGTGGACGATCGCACTCACCGATCCCAAGACGCACAAGAAGAAAGACGTCCACGCGCGCTACAGCTTCCTCTACAAGTTCGAGCGAGGGCAGTGGTGGATCAACCATCTGCATAGTTCTCTGATGCCCGAGACGGGAGCTTCCGCGCACTGATTCAGAGTCCCGGCCCTTTTGGTGCCATTAGCGAAACTCCAACGAGAGACGCCATTGCGGCTCTTAGGTCTTCTGTTACGCTTTCGTATCGCTCGGGGGCGGTGTTATGCATGTTCACCTTCCTAAACCCCTTCACGGCTGGCGCGCCTTCGTTGGGGAAGTGGGGATCATCGTTCTCGGCGTGTTGATCGCGCTCGGAGCGGAGCAGGTCGTCGAGCAGGTTCACCAGAGGCAGGAAGCCGCCCAAGCCGACAATATCATTCGGGGCGAGCTGGCCTTCAATCTCGGACGCCTCCAATCTCGTTTGCAGATCAGGTCGTGCGTTGATGCGCGCATCTCGCAAATCGAACGGCTGCTCGATACGGCCGTCGCTCAACCCAAGCTGCACGGGACAACCTGGATCGGCAGACCACAATATTGGACCTTGCAGACGTCCCGGTGGGAGGCTGAATCACAAGCCGGTCATGCAGCACTTATCGATCGGCGGGAACTCGCCCAATACGGTTTCATCTATGCCCTGATGCGCGACATTGAAAATGAGATGATGGTGGAGCAGACCGACTGGGCGAAGCTGCGGATGCTCGAACGGCTTCACAGCCTGGACGAACCGACACTCGCGGACCTCAATGCCGCAGTCCAAGATGCTCGTTATCGCGCATGGCGGGTCGCATTGATCAGTCGTGAAATTTCGACGGGCGCGAATGAGCTGAACCTTGCAGCAATTCCCAATTCTTCGCCCGCTTCACGATCGGTCTGCTACCCAATCAATACAAGTCGAGACGCGGCAAATCGCTTAAGCAAACTGCCGTTTGGGGAGCCGTGAGAAAAGCAAGCTTCGCGCGAGTCTTGAACATATCCTTGTGGCAGCTTTCCGCCCCGTCACCCAAAGCAAACGTTAGAGACCCAATCACTTGGGCATCCCACTGTATCCGGCGGCCGCACGTAGCGCATTGCCGTCCATCAGATATCCGTCGCTCATCACCTGGTCGACGTGACGAAGGTCGCCGATGTTCTTCTGGGGATCGCCATCCACGAGCAGCAGGTCGGCTTCCTTGCCCACGACAATCGACCCCGTTCGATCGGCCGCTTTCACATTCCTGGCAGGATTGATGGTCGCGGTGGCCAGCGCCTCTGCCGGAGTCAGCCCGCCCTTCACGTAAAGCTCCAGCTCGCGCACCAGCTCATATCCGTAGCCGTCGGTCCCGGCGACGATCGGGACTCCGGCATGGAACAACTTTGCGACATACTCGCCCATATGGTCGACACTGGCCTGCGCATCGGCACGGGTCATTCCCGGCAGATACGGAATGTGGCCGCTCTTGAAGCCGCGCTCCACCGTCGCCGGGACCGTTCCCATGAACGGCGCGTAGGCGGGAGCCGGCGTTCCGGCATCTGCCAGGAGCACACCCTCGACGACGACCAGAGTGGGATCCAGAACGATGTGCTTGCTTGCCATCGTCGCGATCACGGTCTTCGTCGGCTCGGCGTCGAGATTGACGTCCTTGAAATATTTGCCGGGCCCGAGCATCCGCATCGTCGTATTGGCCTTGTCGACGACCTCCTGCGGCATCGCCTGCATCGTCGCGAAATAGATGTGGGTAATCTCGTCATAACCGGCGTTGATCGCGTCGAGCGTGCGCATGCCAGCTGGTATGTGGCCGTGGACGTGAAGGCCGAGCTGATGCGCCAGCTTCGCGCCCGGCGCGATCCAGGCCGGGTTCATCGACGTGTAGAATTTGACCGCGGTGAGATTATTGGCCTTGATCTTGCGCACGGCGGCCAGCGTCTCGTCGAGGTTGGTGACAGCGAGGCTGCCCTGGGCGACGAGCGGCCCCTTCTGGTCGACGATCACCGAATCCCAGCATTCTGGAGCGAGCAAGGTACCTGCGTTGCGGCGCTCTCGCTGCGACACCTCCAGTTCGATTGGGCCGCCCGGATTGCGGCACGAGGTGACGCCCAACGCGAGCTCGCTCACCGTCTGGAAATCGTCGCCGACGTGCATGTGGCTGTCCCACAGGCCCGGGACGAGCGTCTTGCCGGCGCCGTCGATCGTGCGCGTGCCCGCGGGCTGTTTCGCGGGCTTGGCCGCGCCGATCGACACGATCCTGCCGCCGCTCGTCAGCACATAGCGATGCTCGAGGAAGCGCTCATGGTCGGCGTCGTACATCTTGACGTTGTTGAACAGCACCGGCCGCTTGGCGTCGGCCGTGAGGAACGTCTTCGCCGTCGCAGGCGCAAGAGCGGCGATCGAAGCGTCCTGCGCCGCCTGCATCTTGCCGGCATTCCCTTCATAGCCGGCAGGCAGAAGGTTCAGTCCGCCGAGTTGACCGAAGAACTTCCCATTCTCCACCCAGACCGCCTGCGGCGACTGGGCGATGCCTTTCACGAGGATGAGGTCGACGTGCTTCGTGCCCTGCGGGCCGCTGACGTCGAGAGACGCGGCTTTGTCGAAGGTCGCCCGGCCCGACGGCAGCAGCGCAAGGCCGCCGCTGCCCGCCGCCATCAGCCTGTCATATTGAGGGGCGACGCTAAGGAAGGGGCCCCCCTGAGCGAGATAGAATTCGGGCGCGGAATAAGCGGCGCTGCCGGTGTCGACAGGGCTCGTCCAAGACGCCTTTCCATTCGCTAGAGTGAAGGTCTCGGCTGCATCGCCGCTCGGGGTTACACCGCGAATGACGACGTCCGCCGGCATTTTGTCCGCGCCCACCCGCATCGTCTCATCGGTCTCGAAGATGAGGCCGCGCAGCAGGATCGATTCCCGGAAGGCGAGCCGACCGTCCGGCATGGTCCACATATATTCGTCGCCGTGCTTTCCGGCCGTCGACACGACAAGGTAGTGAGCCGCGTCCGCAGGCGGCACGAGCAGCTGTTCCCTGGGTGTCGGCTCGGCAATGGCGATGGACGCGCTGGCGGCGAGCAACGCGGCAAGAATCGTTGGGCGCATGGAAATCCCCCGGATAAGTTGCAGCGATCGTGGCTCTGTCGGGTGCCGAACGCAACCGCCAGTTCGACGAACGGGCGCTCTGCTAAAGCCGGATCAGCGTCTCGGGGATCTTTTTCGAAGTCGAGTCCACGTCCCAGTGGACCTGGTGCCCGATCGGATGTGCCACCGGCCCGTCCTCGCTGTTGTTGGTCAGGATCTCGCCGTCGGTGACGACGGTGAAGCGCCCTTGCGCGCGAGAGACCATGTTGGTCTTGGCGTCGCCCGGAGCGCCGGCGGCCGCCATCCGCTCCATCAGCGGCCCGGCGCCGCCGGTCAGCGCGGGCGCGTTCACCAGGACCGAGCCATCGGCTCGGCGGCGAATGGCGATGAACGGAAGGAGGAGGTCATTGTCCGGAAGCGCCGGGAAGACGAAGTCCTGCTTGGCGCTTCCCACCATATGATAATCGACATCGAACACGCCGTTGCCGCGATAGGTGACCGACCGCCAGCCGGCATATTTGGTGAGCTTGGTCGCAAAGGCGCGGTTCGACGCATCGTCCAGGCCCGGAAGGCCGAATGCCTTGGCCATTTCCTCGCTATCCTTCCGCTTCTTCTCATAGGCGGTCTTCTGGTCGGCGATTTCGGCGGCGGTGCACGCGCGAGCCTTGGTTCCGTCACTGCATTTTGCCTTTGCGTCGCTCCAGGGCTTCGTGGCCTGATCTTCAGGAATCTGCAGAACGATCTCGCCGCGATAGTCGAGGACGAAACTTCCGTCTTTCTTGAGGGTAAGATCCGACGTGAACTTGCCCGGTCCCCAGAGGCAAGCCGTGAGCAGCAGCGGCGCTGCAATCGCGAACAGGCGCTTCATCCAGTGACGCATAAAAAAGCCCCCTTGGACGGGAGCTTATCGGAGACTTCTGCTGACGAAAAGAAGTGGGGAGCTTCTGTTGCCCGGTGCTCCCCGAACCGCTGGAATCCCCTTCTGTTGCCCGGTGGGGTCCGACCGCGCTTTAGCCTTGTAACTTCAGTCCGTTAGGACGTCAGTTACGCAGCAAGAGCGAGCGCCTCGTTATCGTTGGCACTTGTGTGAATGAGCCGTTGCGGTGGCTCAATCCGATCGGCAATCGGGCCTTTATTGCACTCGTCGATCCTATTTCGCCCCCATCAACAGCCGCGGCACATCGCGGTTGATGGTGGAGGCGCCGGGGTACTGCCCCCCGGGTCCGAAGTGCCTATTCCACCTGACAGTCTACCGACATAGCCGGTTGCCCGGCACGGACGGATATAAGGATTTTCCAGGTGAATCTCAAGGAAGCGGCTGTTATGGCGGGTCGGGCGACCATGCTTCGTGGGGAACCGAAACATATGAAAAAACTGGCTTTTGCGTTTGTCACAACAGCCGCGCTCGCACTTGGCGCGTGCAACAATAGCAACCAGGACGCGGTCCAGAATGCAGAGCTCAACCAGCCTGCGCCCGACCAGCTGAACGAGCTTGCCAACCAGGCCGCAATGGACGCGGCCAATGCCCAGGCGGCTGCCAACAATGCGGCAAATGCAGCGAACGAGGCGAACGCAGTTGCCGACAACACGACCAACCCGCAGGAAGCTGACGAGCAGAACGTCAGCGGCATGTAAGCGGCGGCGCCGGTGAGCGACGAAGCGATCCCGGCGGCCACGCTTATCCTGGTTCGGGAGCGTTCCGGCAGCGCTCCGGAGCTTCTGATGGTCGAACGCGGTGAGCGAATGGCGTTCGCAGCCGGCGCACTCGTTTTCCCCGGTGGACGAATCGACGCGGCCGACCGCCAGCTTGGCGCTGCGGCCGGAGTTGATCCAGCCGCTGTCGCTGCGATCCGCGAAACGATCGAAGAAACGGCCGTCCCAGTCGGCCTGTCTCCTGCAACCGATGCACAGTCCGCACGGCAACTCCAGGACTTGCTGGTCGCGGAATTCCCCTTGGCCGACCTGTTGCTTGCAAACGGGCTGGAGCTGGATGCAACGTCGCTTACGCCGTTCGCACGCTGGGTGCCGAAGTTTCACGCCGTCCGCCGGTTCGATACCTTGTTCTTTGTCGCCCGCTGCCCTTCCGGGGAATGGGAGCCGCGCGTCATCGAGGGCGAATGCTCGGGCGCTTTCTGGCTGACAGCTGCGGACGTGCTGGAGCGCGACCGGCGCGGCGAAGCACGCCTGATCTTCCCGACGCGGCGCAATCTCGAGCGGCTGGCGCAGCGCTGCTCATTCGATGAGATCCGCGCCGACGCACTCAGTCATCCGATCGAGCCGGTAACGCCCTGGGTCGAGGAACGGGATGGTGAAAAGTTCATCACGATCCCGGAACATCTCGGCTATCCGGTCACGCAGGAAAAGCTCGAAGGCCTGTGGCGGGGCTGAGCTGAACCCGCCGAGTCGCCGGTTCCCCATATAAGAAAGGGGACCCGCCAACGGCGGATCCCCTTCTGGCCTGAAGGCAGCTTACGCTTACTTCAGGTGGTTCGAGAGATGCTTGTTCATTTCGAACATGCTGACCCGATCCTTGCCCCCGAAAACCTTCTTGAGTTTGTCGTCCGCAAGAATTTCCCTCTTGTTTTGAGGGTTTTGCAGGTTGTTCTTGCGAATGTGGTCCCACACTTTCGAAACGACCTGGCTGCGCGGAAGCGGCGCGCTGCCGCAGATCGCCGCGAGATCCGCCGAAGGTGTGACCGGGCGGGCCAGTCCGCCCCCTGCTTTCCGACTGCCTTGTGCCATCATGGCCCTCCTGTTGTTCCTGTCTGTGGATAGAGCGCAAACCTCATCGCTTTGCAATGCTCTTACAGAGGGAAATTCAGCGATTTTCCGTTGAAAACGGCACGATTCGGTTTGCGCTGTCGTGCCCGATGTCCGCGCGGCCGCCAAAGACGATGCCGGAGCGGGTGCACCATTGCTCGACAATGGCCGCATCATCGGCGCCGAAATCGGGGTCGTTGGGAAGGATGTCGCTGACCCTTCCCAGTCGCAACCGGCGTATCTTGCGGATGGCCAGGCTCGCAGTCACATGGAACATAGAGCGGTCAATGGCATAGAGGTGTTCGTTCACTTCCTCGATGAGGAGGTCAATGCCGCTGAAGTCGGGCTCCAGCGGTGTTCCGAGCAGGTTCGAGAGTACGGTCAGATTGAATGCCATCGCCGGGCCATCGAGTGCTGGCTCAAGCGCCGCGACGTCGCGGCGGACCAGCCAGTCGAGCGCTCGGTTGACCCCCGCCTTCCCGCCCTCGCGGAGCACGTCCTGCGGCATTGGGCCCCAAACAGCGTTCAATCCTGCTTTGTGGAAACCGGCAAGCAGGAAGCCCGCGTCGCTATAGCCCATGAAAATTTTCGACCTCGTCGCCTGGGGCAAATCAATCAGCACGGCTTCGGCGATGCGGTTGGACCCATAACCTCCGCGAGCGAACCAGACGGCGTCGACAGCCGGGTCGGCCATGACTTCGCGCAAGGCTTCGAGCCGCGCTTGATCGGGTCCTGCGAAGTGGCCGTCGGACAGGAAGCATTGGGCATGGATGGTTAGCTCGCAGTCACCCCGTTCTTCGACAATTGCCTTCACTGCGGCTGCGGCTTCGCGCTTTAAGGGGCAGCTGGGGGCGACGACTGCAATGCGCATTGCGCCTCTTATGAATGCAGACGCGGAAATTGCGCAATGGCGCTTAGCTCGGCAGCGCGTAGGCGATGAGGCTGTCACCCATCGGCGTTTCCATGAAATGATGCCCGCCGGCGAAGATCACCAGATATTCGCGGCCGTTCTGCTGATAGATCATCGGTGTCGCCTGGCCGCCCGCCGGCAATGGAACCGACCACAAAACGTTGCCCGTTCGCTCGTCGATCGCGCGCAGCAGGCCGTCGGTCGCGGCCGCAATGAACACGAGCCCGCTCGCCGTCGTGACGGCCCCGCCGTTGTTGGGCGTGCCGATCTTGAATGGCAGGTAGGTCGGCAGGTTGAACGGGCCGTTCGCGCGCGCCGTTCCTAACGGGCGATCCCAAAGCGTTTTGCCGGTCGCGATATCGATGGCGCGAATGCCGCCGTATGGCGGGCGCTTGCACATCAGCTTGGTGAACGCCATTCGCCACCCAGCATTGACGTTGACAGCGTAAGGAACGCCCCATTGCGGGTCGATCTGGTGCGGTTTGCTGGGCGGCGTGCTCGTTGCAAATCGCGGGACAATGCCTTGCTTGTTCGCCTCGGCTCGCGGGACCAGCTCGACGTAATTCGGCATGTCGTTGTAATTGGCGATCGCGATCCCGCGGATCGGATCGATCGACAGGCTGCCCCAGTCGCTGCCGCCATTATAGCCTGGGTATTGGACGCTGAATTTGTTGACACTCGGCGGCGTGTAGAAGCCCCGATAATCGGCCTGGCGATATTGGATTCGGCAGATCATCTGGTCGATCGGCGACATGCCCCACATGTCGGATTCCTTAAGGTTCGGCTTTCTCAGCGTATTCCACAGCGACACGATCTGGGTTTGCGAACGGAGGTTCGGCTCGATTCCGCCCTGCGGTGCCTTCATCGTTCCGACCGGCGCGAGCGGCTTCCCGGTCGCCCGGTCGAGAACGTAAAGATCGCCCTGCTTCGATGCGACGAGCAGCGCCGGAGTGCCGTGATAGTCGATCAAGCTCGGCTGACTGCCGATGTCATAATCCCAGACATCCATCTTGACGGTCTGGAAGCTCCACCGCGGTTTTCCGGTGGTGACATCAATCGCGACGATGGAGCTGTTAAACTGGTTTTCGAGCGGGGTTCGTCCAGCTGAAATATAATCGTCAGCGACGTTGCCGGTGGGCACGTAGACCAGCCCGAGCTTTTCGTCGGCCGAGTTGATCGACCAGCTGTTGGGTGTTCCGCGCGCCCAGGTTTGCCCCTTGGGCGGATAGCCGTGCCAATCGGGGTGCTGCATGTCCCAGGCCCAGGCGAGTTTGCCGGTCCTGGCGTCGAAGCCCTGGATCACTCCCGACGGTGCGCAGCGGCATTGCCCGTCGAGAACCTGTTGCCCAACGACGATGATTCCGCGCACCACTGACGGCGGCGAGTTGATCCCGACCGAACCCGGCGGAGTCCAGCCCATTCCGATCTTCGTGTCCTGTTGCCCGGTGCCGTTGAAGTCGGTGCAGGGCTTGCCGGTCAGCGCGTCGACCTCGATCAGGCGCGAATCCATCGTGCCTTCGATGATCCGGCCGGCGCACATGCTGTTCGAAGCGGCCCCAGGCACTTGGTAATAGGAAACGCCGCGGCATGCGGTTGTGTACGGGATCCACACGTCGGGCACGTGCGGATCGACCCTCCAGACGGGCTTTCCGCTCGCAGCGTCGATGGCCAGGATGATGTTCTTCGCGCTGCAGGTGTAAAGCAGGTTGCCGATTTTGAGCGGCGTGTTTTCTGTCCCGTAGAGCTTCACGTAATCCGGGTCCTTCGGCATGCCGTCGGTATGCAGCTCCCACACCTTCCGCAGCTTGCCGACATTGTCCGGAGTGATCTGGGTCAAGGGCGTGAAGCGCCACGCAGCGTTGGTTCCGCCGTAAGCTGTCCATTCGGCGCCGGTGGGCGTTAGCGAAGGATCGCTCATTCCGGGTGATGACTGCGCCGGAAGCGCGTAAACCGCCGTTCCGCCGCTCGTGCCGAGGATGATGAAGCTTGCGGCGACGAAGAGGATTCCGACCGCGACTCCACCCCATGCATAACCCCAGCGCCTGCCCTCGGCAGGAATCAGCGTCGGCATGACCAGCAGGGTCCAGATGAGGATCACCAGCGGTGCAATGAGCCAGGGGACCATCGCCCAGGCATTGCCGCGGGATTCGGCAAAGCCCCAAATCGCGGTCAGGATGAAGAGGCCGATGTAGACCCATCCGCCGAGCAAGCGTCCGCGGAACAGGAACCAGGCAGAGACGAGCATCGCAACGCCGGCGATGAGATAATAGACCGAGCCTCCGAGAGCGACGAGCCACGCGCCGCCGATCGTCAGGACGAGGCCGATCAGAGCCATCACGATTGCAAGGATGATCGCAGCTATGCCGGCTCTCATGGTCGGTCCTCCAATCGCGTCGCCGAGGATTAACGGGCCGCTGACCGGGCGCGTTCCAACAACAATGATCCCTCGAACATTTCAGTCTGGCGCGCGCCTGTGAGTTCGTGCAGCTTCGCGCCCTCTGTGGAGGGGGGATTTCCATGAAGCGATCGATCGCACTGACGCTTGCCAGCGCCGCTATCGTCCTGACCTCGGCTGCGCCCGCGCCGACGAGCTATTCGGTGATCATTCGCGGCGGCACCATCTATGATGGTTCCGGCGGGACGCCTTATGTCGGCGACGTCGCGCTGAAGGGCGACAAGATCGCTTATGTCGGCCCGCACGCGCCGGCCGGCGCCGCTCGGATCATCGATGCAACCGGAAAGGCGGTGTCGCCAGGCTTCATCAACATGCTGAGCTGGGCGGTCGAGAGCCTCATCGCCGACGGCCGCGGCCTCAGCGATATCGACCAGGGCGTCACGCTCGAAGTGTTCGGCGAAGGCGATTCCATGGGACCGCTGACCCCCGAGATGAAGGCGCGGGCGCTGAAGCGCGAAGGCGACATCAAGTACCCGATTCGGTGGACGACGCTGGCGCAATATCTCGACTGGCTGACCAGGCATGGCGTGTCGGAGAACGTCGCGTCCTTCGTCGGAGCGACGACCGTGCGCGTGCACGAGCTCGGAGAAAAGGACGTCCAGCCGACGCCCGCGCAGCTCGACCGCATGCGCGCGTTGGTCCGCCAGGCGATGAAGGATGGCGCGCTCGGCGTCGGCTCCGCCCTTATTTACGCGCCCGCAACTTATGCAAAGACGCCCGAATTGACGGCTCTCGTCACTGAAGCCGGGAAGTGCGGCGGCAGCTACATCAGCCACATGCGCTCGGAGGGGAACAAGGTACTCGAGGCAACCGACGAGCTCATCCAGATCAGCCGCGATTCCGGCGCCCCCGCGCAGATCTACCATTTCAAGCAGGCGGGACAGGCCAATTGGTCGAAGATCGACCCGATGATCGCAAGGGTGAACGCGGCGCGCGCCGCGGGCCTCAAAATCACCGCCAACATGTATACGTACACGGCCGGTGCGACCGGGCTCGACGCTGCAATGCCGACATGGGTCCAGAGCGGCGGGTTGGAAGCCTGGATCGCAAGGATGAAGGACCCGCAGGTCCGCGCCCGAGTCATCCAGGAAATGAAGACGCCGTCGAACGACTGGGAGAATTTGCTTCTCCTCTCGGGCGGGCCGCAGAACGTGCTCCTCGTCTCATTCAAGAATCCCAAGCTCAAATATCTGACCGGAAAGACGCTCGCCGAAGTCGCCAAGATGCGCGGCAAGAGTCCCGAAGAGACCGCAATCGAGCTGGTCAGCGAAGACGATAGCCGCGTCGGAACGATCTATTTCATCATGAGCGACGACAATGTGAAGCGTGAGGTTGGGCTGCCGTGGATGGCGTTCGGCTCGGACGAAGGCGCCCCCGCGCCCGAAGGCGTGTTCCTGAAGTCGCGCTCTCACCCGAGGGCCTATGGCAATGTCGCGCGCCTGCTCGGCCATTACGTGCGCGACGAGCATGCGGCGACGCTTCAGGACGCGATCCGGCGGCTGACGTCATTCCCGGCGGCGAATATTGGCATCCGAAACCGCGGCTGGCTCGCGCCCGGCTATTATGCCGACGTCGTCCTTTTCGATCCGAAGGCCGTCCAAGACCATTCGACCTATGCGAAGCCGGACCAGCTCGCGACCGGCGTCGATGACGTGTTCGTCAACGGCGTGCAGGTCATCAAGGACGGCGTTCACACGGGCGCGAAGCCGGGGCGCGTGGTGCGGGGGCCGGGCTGGACCGGTTGGCCGGACGGAGGCGCGTGCCAGAAGTGACGCTGGCCTTTGGCAATTCGAAAGGAATTGCGTCTTAAATGGCGCAGCTTTCGCCCGATGAGGGTTTGTTGTGCGTCGCAGTGAGCGTCAACAAACAAACTTGCATGGGGCCAAGATCCGACAATGTCGTTCCACTCGAAAATTGAGAAGCCCAGAGCCCGACGGCGAGCGCAGGTCTTTTTGTCCGGCCTCCTGTCCACGCCGGCCGGCGCGATCAAGGTCAGGATCCGCGACGTTTCGGAAGCCGGTGCGCAGGTCGTTGGCGAGCAGCAGATTCCGAGCCAATGTCGTGTTCAGCTCCAGCGCGGGGAAATGCATGTCTTTGCGCAGGTTGCGTGGGCTAGCGGCAAAGCGGCAGGGCTCAGTTTCGAGCGTCCCCTGACCGTCACGGAGCTCGAGCGTTGCATGCCACTGGCAGTCGTTCGCGCACTGGATGTTGATAGCGACTGACGAAAAGCGCTGCCCGGGACCGTCAGAGAGCGGATGAAAAGGCGGCCAGGATGCGCAAAGGCATCCCGGCCGCTAACGATCACTCGGCCGGAACGGGGATGCGGCGGCTAAGCGCTTCATGAAACTTCGCCACGTCCTTAACCTTCGTCATGTCCACTTCAGGACCAACGTCGATCTCATGAAGGCGCGCGCCCGGTGCGAAGCTGACCGATGCTTTCACTTCTTCGCCTTTGGCCCCGGAGTCGAGGGACTGGATAGCGCCGATGACATTGCCATGTTCATCGGTGGCGACGGTCATCCTGGTCATGCCATTCCTCCTCCCTGCAGGTTGTGGAAGCAGCCACCCGGGCCCTGGTTGGTGATCCGAACGAAGTAGGTGGTGTTCCCATTATTGTCCTTTTCCTTGCGCTGCATGTCGGCAAGGTGGACGCCGCCGAGGTTGGGTGTCTTCACGTCCGCGGAGGCGAATTGAGTGCCTCGATCACCTCCGAACGTATACCACCACCAGGCGCTTCCGCCCGGCGGCAGATAGGTAAGCGGTCCAACATTGTTGAATGCCATCTCTACCTCCTTCAGTAGGCAAAGTTCCACTCGTCAGGTCGGCTTTTTGCAATAGCGCGCGTGTATCAGGGTCGATCATGGGAGGCTCGAAGCGTCTTCCGTGATCCCATTTCAGCGTCTCGTTGGCTAATTGCACTGTATTCATGCATAAGCCGATTTGTGCCGTAGCCGTAACGACTGCGGTAGAGCTGACCAACATTTGCGATTCGGCGGCGACTCTATAGCAGTTTTCAACAACTTTAGCCAAAGATTACTTAGTCGATGATTGTTAAAATTCTACGGGATGCTGCTCCGCCCGAATGTCCGCGATGGATGGAAGATGACCTTGATGCTGCGGGAGAGAGAGCTTCTAATCTTCAACGCTCATTAGCAAAGTGGAGGTTGCCCCGGACGTAAAATCGCTGATGGCACATTTGGGTCGAATCCCGAGGAGCCGCCAATGGCAGGAAAAAAGTGCGATTGGTCTTCGAGCCGATCGAAGCGGCGAAAGGACGGCCCGATATTTTGCAGAGAGCCGCCCTTTTTGGTTCCCCGAGCCGCGCTTTACTCGTCCATGCCCAACAGCAGATCGTCGAGTTGATCCAGCTGCTCCGGTAATCCGGCCGCTGCGCCCTGCAGTGCTTCCTCAAGCGCTTCCTTCGATGGGTAGACTTCGTGGAAGTTCAGCAGAGTTTTCCCGCGCATGTCCTCGAAGGTCACTGTCGTGACCGCGCCCTCTTCGCCCTCGTCGTTGGTCCAGACGATGCGCTGGTTCGGAACGACCTCAAGATATTTGCCGTAGAAGGCCACAGTGTCCGAACCACCGGCCGCGAATTCAAGGCGATATGTGCCGCCGGTACGGACGTCCATTGCGCACGACACGAGCGAAACGCCGGCTGCCGACTTCGGGACCCACCAGCGCTGGAACAAGTCGGGCTGGCTCCATGCCTTGTAGACCATGTCCGGCGGGGCATCGAACGTCCGAGTGACGACCAGTTCGCGGTCTCCTCTGCGCTCGACCGATGTGCGGTTCTGCGCGCCGAGCGCGGTCTCAACTTGCTGATCCATCGCTTTTCTCCTGTTTCATTTCGCTGATGATTTCGTCCAATGCATCGAACCGCTCCTCGAAGAGCTTGCGGTGCGCCTCGATCCACTCGGCCTCCCTCTGAAGGCCCTGCTTCCCAAGCCTGCAGATTCTCACCCGTCCGAACTTCCGCGTTACGACGAGCCCCGCCCGCTCCAGGACCTGGACGTGCTTTTTCATGCCGGTCAGCGTCATTCCGAATTCTTCGGCGAGACTCGTGATCGACGAGTCGGCCCTGCCAAGCTGATCGATGATCCCGCGGCGCGTCACATCGGACAGCGCCGCAAATGAGAAATCGAGAGCGCGACTCGCATACTGAACCATATGGTTCAGTGTCTAATCTGGTGGCGCGTCAAACGCAAGGGCTCGAACTGTTCCTAGCGTTGGATGATCATCGCCCGGCTCGCGCGTGCAGGAGCGTTTCGATGCGAAGTTTCGCGGTCGCTTGCTTGGGCTTCGGATGATGCTGGCCAATCCTCGCGACCTCCAATAGGGCCGCCGAATGATCGATTCGCCAGTATTTTTCAGCGGCATCGGTGGCAGCGGCATGCTCCCGCTCGCGTCGATCGTGCGCGCAGGCGGGGCTCGAGTCTCGGGGTCCGATCGCTCGCTCGACGCCGGTCGGACGCCGCACAAGTTCGACTATCTCCGATCGCTTGGGATCCAGTTGTTCCCGCAGGACGGCTCGGGGCTGCGTGAGGGCATGACTTTGGTGACCTCGGCAGCGGTTGAGGCGACAGTGCCCGACGTGGTGCGTGCGAAAGAACTAGGCCTCCCTCACCTCACCCGGCCCGAATTCCTAGCCCGGATCTTGAACTCGTCGCGGCGCAGCGTCGCGGTCGGCGGGACCAGCGGCAAGTCGACCGTCACGGGGATGATCGGCTGGATCCTTCACGCCTGCCACCGCCAGCCGACAGTGATGAACGGCGCGGTGATGAAGAATTTCGTCACGCCCTCGGCGCCGTTCGCCAGCGCGCTGGTCGGCGACCCCGAGCTATTCGTCAGCGAGGTCGACGAGAGCGATGGTTCCATTGCGCTTTACAGGCCCGAGATCGCCGTCCTCACCAACATCAGCCTCGATCATAAGGAAATGGAGGAGCTTCGCGGCCTGTTCGCAGCGTTCGTTCTTCGCGCCCGTAAGGCAGTGCTGAACCTCGACGACCCCGAGACCCGGGCGATCGCCGAGGTCGTCTCGCCCGATCATGTCGTCGGCTATGGTTTCGACAGCCCCGGCGCCGCCTTTATGGGCAAGGACCTCCAGCTCGATCCTCAAGGCGCGCGCTTTGCACTCGCGGCCGAGGGCACCCGCCACGATGTGAGGCTCTCGGTTCCCGGCCGACATAATGCGTCGAATGCGCTCGCGGCAATCGCTGCCGCACGGCTGCTCGGAGTTCGCACAGCGGATGCAATTGCAGCGATCGGACGCTTCGAGGGATTGCGGCGGCGGCTGGAGCGAGTCGGCGAAGCGGGCGGAGTGACCGTCATCGACGATTTCGCCCACAATCCCGACAAGATCGCTGCAACCCTGGCGACGATGCGCGCCCAGCCCGGCCGCCTTCTGATCATGTTCCAGCCGCATGGCTACGGACCGTTGGCCAAGATGGGTGAGCCGCTGGCGATCAGCCTCGCCGACGGAATGGCGCCCGACGACCGACTGTACCTTCCGGATCCGGTTTACCAGGGCGGCACGGTCGAGCGTACTCGAGGGTCGGATTGGCTCGCTGAACAGGTCCGCACGCACGGCAAAAAGGCCGAGCATATTCCCGAGCGCCCAAAGATCGGCGATGCGCTGGTGGCGGAGGCGCGCCCCGGCGACCGGATCCTCATCATGGGCGCGCGCGACGATACGTTGATCGAATTCGCGCGCGAGCTCGTCGGGCGATTTGGCGAAACCGACGCCTCTTAAGCTCATTTAAGACAAATGGCCCTGCCCCGCTTATTCCTCGACGCCGACGGAGTGCTGGCTGATTTCGACTTCAGCGCTCGGCGGCTGCTGGGTGCAACCCCCAAGGAATATATCGCGAAGCACGGCCGCGGGGAGTTCTGGAAGCGCCTCGCGAAGGCGCCAAATTTCTACGGCTCGCTGCCTGAGATGCCGGACGCCCGATTGCTGTTCGACGGTGTCCGGCACCTCGACCCGACGATCCTCACCGGGCTGCCGCTCGGCACCTGGGCGGCTCCCCAGAAAGTCGAATGGGCCGCCGAGCACTTTCCCGGCGTTCCGATCATCACCTGCATGGCCATCGACAAGCACAAGCATATGCATCCTGGCGACGTTCTGGTCGACGACCGCGAGAAGCATCGCGCGGCTTACGAAGCAGCCGGCGTGGTGTTCATTCATCACAAGAGTGCCGAGGACAGCCTCAGGCAGCTGGCGAAGATATTCGGTTCGGTGAAAGCGCCGGAGAGCGCTTAGGCGGCCGTCTTGAGGTCGACCTTCTCGACCCACTCCGGCCAGAACACCGGCTCGCGGCTCGACCAGCCGGGCGCGGTCGCGGCGCTCTCGCTGATCGACTGTAGCAAGGTGCGGCGACGATCCGGATGGAGGTGCGGCAAAGCGGCGGAAGCGCAAAAGGCGCTGGGCAGCCACGGCCTCGAGGAAGCGCCGATCAGCCGCTCGTAGAGGAAGCGGTACGCCGCGAAATTGGGCAGCCGGTCCTGCCCCAGATCGAATGCTGAAAGAGTGATCAGCATGCCGATGAACGGCTCGATCATGTCGAGGCCGCTGTCGTCCGGCACCTGAAGGCGCAGATGATCGAGCTGCTTGTAAAGGCGGGCCTGGGCTCGAATCGAGGCAGCCTCGCCTTCGTCGCGGGCCCAGCAGTCAATCGGATCGCGGCGTCCATAAGCCACATCGAGCGACCGGCGGATGTAGCGCTGCGTCGCCTTCGAGAAGCTCGCAAACTCCTTCATCTCCGAGATCAGCATCGCGCCGCTTGCCGGCTGGCTGGTCCGCGTAATCATGATTCCGACTCCCGTTCCACAGGCGGGATCATGCGGCGCTATTGGTTTCGAGAAACTTAACCACAGTCCCACCCCCCATTCATATTGAATCAGAGGGGAGTCAGTGCGTCTAGGCTAGAAATTGACCTCAGATCGCAAAACTGTGGATTGTTGATTTAATGCAACTGCGTCACGTTTTTGTGACGGTTGCGTAACTTATTCTGGAAATCCCGACGACGGCGCTGGCTCATCATCACCGCCAGGATTGGTGACTGAAGATGGATCGGAAGCATCCATCGATTCATCGCTCCCGACGTCGGCCTTTGCGTCAGGATCGCCCGGTTTGCGCTTGAGCTTGCGTTCGAGCGCGCGCTCGGGCGGCGCCGAGATCACCGGAGGCGGCGCGCCGTCGGATTCCTTGCCCGCATTCACAGCACCTTCTCCTTGCCCTAAAATTGCCGTTGGAAACGAGCGGAAGCGCTCGGACGTTCCCCGCGGCGGGTCCTTTCGACCGGCTGCGGTAGCGTTTCTGCCAACGGGCAAGCGGCGGTATGCGGCAAGGGAGATTTGGGACATGACGGTACCAATGCTCATGATGCCCGCCCCTGCCGTCCGGACGCGGTTCGGCGACTGGCCTTTTGCGGTCAAGTCAATCCTCGGCTTCTGGATCTTCTACGCCCTGACCGTCGTGATCAGGGCGTTTCTCGGTACCGACCCGTGGACGACGCTCGAAAACAAGCTCGTCATCATCGGAATTGGCGTAATCCTCACCGGGCTCATCTACCTTGCAATCGCCGGCTTCGCTCAAGGCAGCAGCATTCGCCGCAAGACCATCGTCGCCGCAATCGGCTCGACCGTCGCCTCACTCGTGATGGGGACCGCGCTGATCACGCTCGAAGACATGATGCACGAAAGCAAGGAGGAGTTCCGCTTCCAGGCTCGCGAAGGCTTCACGGTCGTCGAGCAGGGCGACCAGATCCGGATCGAACGCACCGCACAGGAACCCCTCGTCCTGACCGTGCCCAAGATGGGCGAGCTCGATCCGATGAGGCGCTTCCGCTACGCGCTCGACGCTTCGATCGTGTGGCTGTTCTTCTTCATTGCCTGGAGCGCCTTCTATCTTGCAAATCAGGCTCAGGTCGAAGCGCTCGGAGCCGAGCGGCGGCTCGCGGATGCCGAGAGCGCTGCTCAGGCGGCTCAGGTCCGCGCGCTCCGCTACCAGGTGAACCCGCACTTCCTGTTCAACACATTGAACTCCCTCTCATCGCTAGTGATGACCGGCCGGACCGACCGCGCCGAGAATATGCTGCTCGCGCTGTCGACTTTTTTCCGGACGAGCTTGTCGCTTGACCCCAGCGCCGATGTCAGCCTGGCCGAGGAGATCGACCTGCAGCGGCTCTATCTCGATATCGAAATGGCGCGCTTTCCGGACCGCCTGACGGTGGAAATCGATGCGCCGCAGGATCTTGAGCAGGCACGAATGCCGGCGCTGCTGCTCCAGCCCATCGTCGAGAACGCCATCAAATATGGCGTGTCAAAGAGCCGCAAGGCGGTGGTTATCCGCATCGAAGCCCGCCGCCTGGACAGCAACCGGATGACCCTCGAAATCAGCAATCGGCCCAAGCATGGAGGCAAAGACGAACTCCCCGCCGCGACTCACGAAGGAACCGGCCTTGGGCTTGTCAACGTCAGGCAGCGCCTCGAGGCACGCTGGGGCACCCGCGCCAGCTGCCGCTATGGTCCGATGACCGCCGGAGGCTTCAAGGTGTCGCTGATTATGCCGGTGGAAACAAATGGCTGAGGGGGAACTGCTGCGAGTCCTGATTGCTGACGATGAGCCGCTCGCTGCCGAGCGGCTCCAGTTGTTGCTTGCCCGAGCCGAGGGCGCGCAGCTGGTCGGAACGGCGAGCGACGGCGACAGCGCGATCAATCTCACCGAAGCCTTGCACCCCGATGTCCTGCTGCTCGACATCGCCATGCCGGGACTCGACGGCATCGGGGTAGCGCGCGCCCTGGCCGCACAGAATCCGTCGCCTGCAGTCGTTTTCGTGACGGCCTTCGACCAGTTCGCCGTCGCAGCCTTCGAAGTGGAGGCGGTCGATTATCTGATGAAGCCGGTCGAGCCCGGCCGCCTTCAGCGAGCGCTCGACCGCGCCCGCTCCTATCTCCAGCAGCGCAGTGCGCAACCGAGCCTGGGCAAGGCCTCGCAGTGGCTCGAGGAGTTCTGGGCGTCGGATTTGTCGGGGCTTGTTCGGATCGCGGCGCGGGACGTCGATCGCGTGTCCGCCGAGCGCGACTACATGCGCCTTCACGTTGGGCGGCGCAGCTGGTTGATCCACCACTCGATGGCGGCACTCGAAGAAGGTCTCGATCCGGAGCTTTTCGTGCGGCTCCATCGCTCGGCGATCGTACGGAAGGACTTTATCGCCGGGTTCACGCGCAATCCGTCGGGACGCTGGATTGCTCGTCTCTCGGACGGGACCGAGCAGCCGGTAGGCCGGCTCTATTCCGATCGCGTCCGGGCGATTGCCGGCCGATAAGCTTTAGGGACTGGACCGCCGCGCCGCGGGGAACTTTGCGGGCGGCGGTCCTGCCCTGGGCGTCACTTGCGGGTAACGACCAGGGATGCGGTGTCGAGAACCGTCACGGTGCCGCGGTGCTCGGCACTGGCAACTGCTGCATGAAAGGCCGGCTGGGCATCGGAGATCGCTGCCTCGCGGCAGGCGAGCACGATCGGCATCATCTCCAAGTCCGTGTAGCTGCCGGCATCGCAAACACTCTTTGCGCCAAAGCCGATACGGCGCTGAAGCTGAGCCTGCCCGGCGCCCGTGGCGAGATCCAGGTCGGCATAGCTGACCCGCTCGGAACGCATCTCTTGCGCCTGGGTTACGGTGGGCGTCACCAACGCCGCAGCCGCCGCAAACGCGGCCAGTGCGTGAAGCATCTTCAACATTGTCGTCTCCCTTTTGCGACGCGGGCGGCTGGGGAATGCCGCAAACGCGAGGGACCCGTCGCTCACGACCTGAGGGGGTGCCCGCGTCGCAAGGATCTAAATGAACCGCGGCGCTAAAATTGTCGCGCGCGGGTCGACGGCTGCGAAGGCTTTCCTCTGCTGTCCGACGAAGGCCGTTCGTCGGCGGCTCAATCGACGAACGGTGGTCAGCTGGCGTTAATTTGTATGAACGTCAGTCATTTGACGTTCATTTTTGTGAACGCGATTTCGTGCTTCGGTCGACGATTGCGGCAAGCGCGATGTCGTGAGTGACATTGCCAACGGTGCGGAAAATGTCCGGCACCATCTCGACCGCGACAAGCAAACCCAAGGGAGCGATCGGCACTCCAAGCGCCAGCGCAATCGGCGCGATCGAGCTGATGTAGCTGACCTCGCCGGGAAGGCTGACGGCACCGTAGCTCATCACTGCCCCGACGGCGGTGGCCGCGATCATCTGACCGAGGCTCGGCTGCAGCCCAAGCCAGTGCGCGACGTAGAAAGCCACCGCCACGTTCATCGCGGGACCCGTCGCCCGATAGAGAGCTACTGCGATCGGCAGCGTAACGTCGGCGACCTCCTCGCGGACGCCCATCGGCTGCGCCGCGGAGAGCATTGCCGGAAGGCACGCGAGCGACGAGCGCGTGGAGATCGCGACCGCCTGAGGTGCGATCTGTTCCCGAGTGAAGGCGCCAAGGCGCACGTCGCTGAACAAAGCTGCGAGGGGATAAGCCGCGAGAGTGACCAGAATGCCAATCCCGGAAATGATCAGGATATAATGGCCCAGGCCGGCAAAGGCCGCTCCGCCCGCCTCGGAGCCGACGCCGAACGCCAGCGCGAAAACTCCGAGGGGAGCGATCGCCAGCACCCAGCCGATGATCACCAGCAAAGCGTCGCCGCTCGCTTCGAAAAAGTTGACGACGGTCTGTCGCCCTGCAGCGGTCACCCGGGTCAGCGCGAGCGCGAACAGGACGGTGAAGACGGTGAGCGGTAGGATATCGCCATTGGCCGCTGCGGCGATCGCGTTGGGCGGAACGATGCCCCGGAAGAACTCGGCAGCACCGGGAAGCGGCCCCGACGCCTTCTGCTCGACGCTTCCGAGTGCCGCCTGAAGCAAGCTCGCCGTGTTGCGCGACAGCGGGAAGACATGGGTCAGAAGCAGTGCGGAAAGCGCTCCAAAAACTGCCGAGCCGGTGCAAATGATCACGATCCACAGCACCGCCTTGCCCGCGATTCGGCCCGCCTGCGCGGCCTCGGCGCTCTTGGCAATCCCGACGACCAGCAATGCGACGACGAGGGGGATCACCGTCATCTTGAGTGCATTGAGCCACAAAGTGCCGATGAACGAGGCCACGCCCAGGGCCGAGTCGCGCGTGCTGGGCGCAAGGTCACCCGCCAGCATTCCCGCGACGAGTCCGAGGATCAGCGCCGCGAGCGCGTAATAAGCCCGGAACTTGCCTGCTTCGGGCTCAGCCGCCGGCTTGCTTTTCGCTGTCGTCAACGCGGCTTCTTGAACAGGAAAACGAACCGGTCAGTCTTACCGCGCACCTTGGGATCGAAGACGAGCAGGCTATGGTCGTCGGCCGGATTGCGAAGAATGTCGCTGCTCTTCACGAACACGAATCCCGCGCGCTTGAAATCGGCCTTGACGACCTCCGGATCGATCCGGTGCATTTTCTCGACGGTTGCGCGCGTGTCATTGTTGGGATTGGCGATATGGTCGATCACGCCGATCACGGCGCCTGGCCTCATCGATTCATAAACCGCCTTCACGAACGCATTCGGATCCATCTGGGGGATCTTGTACTTGGCGTTCTGCCAGTAGCTGTCATGATAATTGTCGTTGAGGATCACGAAATTGGCATAGTTCTTCGGAAGATCCGGCCTCTCGAATGGTGAAACAGTGATCGACACGTTCGGATGCTTCGCCGCGAAGGCCTCGAACGATGCTTTGGTCTTGTCGTTGTAGAATTGGGTCGGTTCCCACACCGTGTCGTGGCCCTTCGGTCCAACCACGGGCGCCATGATCTCGGCCCAGTAAGCATTGCCTCCGAACAGATCGAGCACCTTCATGCCCGGCTTCAGACCGAGGAATGCAAGAACCTGGGCTGGCTTGCGGCCCTCGTCCAGCTTGACATTGTCGGGATTGCGATCGCTTGCAGCGACGGCGGCCGCGATGGCCGTCTGCGCAACTGCAGGAGTGGCGGCAAGCGGCAGGGCGATCAGTGCGAACGAAACCGCAAGAGCGTTGAGACTGCGCATAGGACTTCCCCCTTGGGACAGCTGTTGGGCTTCTATGCGCCGAAACCTTCGCGCGCCAGCAGTCACGCGTTCGTCGTTGATCGGGACCTATTTTTCGATCAATGTCGGTCGGTCGACGTTTTTGGCGGAGGGGCAAAAATGGCCACGATTGTTGCGCCTGCCGGCGACCGCAAGGCCTCCGAGCGAAAATTCTACACGCGTATGGCGTTGTTTCTTGTCCTATTGGTGCTGCTTGGATTCGGTCCGAGCTTCTATCTGAAAGGGCTTGTTCCGCCTTACCCGAGGCCGAACCCGACCCTGCCACCTGCTGTTATCCTGCACGGCACCATCTTCAGCTTGTGGATGGCGGTGATTGTTACTCAAACGCAGCTCATCTCGGCGCGCAAGCACGAGATCCACATGCGCCTTGGCAAGATCGCGATGTTTCTGGCGATCCTGATGATTCCGGTCATGTACCTGACGGCCGTCTGGCAAGTCGCGCGCGCCAACCAGCCGCCATTCACCGACCCCCTGACCTGGACAATCGTGCCCCTGGCCGTGATCGTCCCATTTGCGATTCTTGTGTGGAATGGGTGGCAGAAAAGGCGCGACGCCCAGTTCCACAAGCGAATGATGCTGAGCGCAGCGATCCTCGTGGTCATGGGGCCGGCGATCGGCCGGCTTCCGATCGCACCTCCGACGACGCTCGGCATGAGCATCCTTCTTCTTCTCGGACTCCTTTTGTTCATTCCGCTGTTCGTCCACGATCGACGAAGGGACGGGCATGTGCATCCCGCCACAAAACTCGGCTTCGCGATGGGGGCGATTACCGTGGCGGTGCCGCTCGCAGTCTTCTGGATGAATTTGCCCTGGGCCAAGGTCGCCGCGCACCTGCCTGGAGTTGGCGCCTAGCCTCCGATCCGCCAAGCGATCGAGGCGTGAGTAGGCGCTGCGCACCGGCTTTTCGAGTGAGCCCTCGCCCAATGATCTGGCAGATCATTTCATCAACCAGACCACGGGCGGAGTGACATAGGAGCTTCGGACGGATTTTCCGTCGCGGCCCATCGCCGGCTTGAACCTCGCTCGCTCCCGAATGACCTGGCAACCCCTTCCATCCAGCGCGGGGATGCCGCTCGGGCTCAATACGTCGCAAGCTGCTACCTTGCCCTGTTCGTCGATGAGCAACAGGAACTGGACCCGGCCGACCTGGCCGCGCGACATCGCTTCGTCCGGATAATCGGAAGGGCTGAAGACACTCCGAACCTCGCCCACGGCAGGGGCCGCAATATTCTTCTGCTCGTCGCGCGTCATGTTCCAATAGCGCTGAAGGTCCGTGGTGCAGGCATGGAGAGTCTTCAGAAGCTCTGGAATTACCTCGAGCGTGAACACGAAGTCCGGGTGATTCTTGACGTGGAAGGTTACAAGAGCTGCGGATGTCGCCTGCGCAATTTCGCCGGTGGAGATACGGAACCGATAGAAATTAAGACGCTTCGGCTTGTAGGTTCCATAGTGAAGCAGCCACGCCTTGACCGGTCCGTGGCCAAAGTCCACCGAACCCTCGAGTTCCTCGGCAGATTGCGGTCCCAGCCCCTTTGTCGCGACGAACAGCTCGAAGGTGTTGCCCCACGCTGAAGGCACCAACCCCAGATATATGGGATCCGCCGAATCCCCATATTCGCGCTGGGCGTTACATTCGGTTGCCGCATAATTGACGACCCAAGGCTGGAGCGGCTTTAAAGGCTCGCCGAGAGCCGCTGTTGAGAAGCCAAAGATTGAGATTGCCACCGCCGCGGCAGCGAATTGAATGATACGCATCACTACTCCCGCTCCCCCAATGATTTACCCGAACAGCGCCTTGCGCCGCTCCAGACTTTCAGCCGGCCAGACCTGGCTGCTGTCATAATAAGCTTCGACCGCAAGCGCGCCCTCGGGCAACCGGACCCAGGGCAGTTTCGATCGCGTGTAGATGTGAATGTCGGGCTCGATCTCGCCCGGCTCGTCGAGCGTGCCGACGCGAACGAAACGAAGGATGTCCCTGGCGCCGCCGTAATTGCTCCACAGCGCAACCTGGCAATCGGGACAGCGCCAGATCTGCTGTCCGCGGCCGCTTTCCGACGGTGTCATCACCGGCAGCGGCGAGCCCTTCAGCGTTTCGATCTGGTCGCTCTCGATCAGCGCATTAATCGCAAAGGCGCTTCCGGTCTCGGTCTGGCAAGACGTGCAATGGCAGCAATGGACGAACATCGGGCCGCGGTTCATCCGATACCGCACGGCGCCGCATGCGCATCCGCCTTCCCTCATTCGACTGCCACCTTCGCGGGCCTTTCTCTTGCCATGGCGCCGATCAGCTTCAGGGCTTCGTGGGCTGATAATGCGGCGCCTTCCTGCCACAGGCCCTGGTAGCTCAAATGCTCGCCTGCAAACAGGATCGGGCCTTCGGGCTCCAGCAGTTCGGCATATCTCGCGCCACGCGGAACGCCGGGATTATCGTCGTCGGGCCACAAAGCGCCGACGCCTTGCGAATATGGCGTCAATCCCCAGGCAACGGTCACGGGTTTGCTAAGCAACCTCGACCGGCCTGGATGAAGCGCCTCGACGGATTCGCGGCAGATTTGGAACCGCCGCTCGTGGCTATAGGAGGCAAATTTCTGGGGATTGTCATGGTTGGTCCATCCCGCTGCATAAGCCGCGACAAGAACGGCCCTTGAAGAGCCGATTCCATGCGAAGGATAAATGATGTTCTCGTTGGCTCGATCGGTCCAGGCGAGGCCGCCGAAGATATTATCGTTGGTCTCCCAGAAGCGCGGCGCTTCAAAACCCACCTTCACGCTTGGCAGATAAGCAATCCCTTTAAGCGCGGCCTTTTTCGCCGCCGAGAAATCATTCGGGATCCGATCCAGCACGATCGCCGGGATGGTGACGATCGCATAATCAGCCTCTGCGACCTGCGTGCCAGGACCATGCTCAATTCGCACTCGATCGCCGGTACGCCGGATCGCACTGACCGGTGAGTTCAGTCGCACAGCGGGCTTCACCCGTTCGTATATCGCATGCGCAATCCGATCCATGCCGCCGACGGGCTGGAGCATTGTCGCCTGCATGTCATAGATGTGCTCGAAACCGTAAGGC
>JANWLR010000065.1 GCA_025450755.1 Sphingomicrobium sp.
GGTTGCGGTTGGCCCCCGATTTCTGAACTGCTAGGCCTAAATTCAGCGCATCCGGGTTCTCAACACCGTTGCGGTTGGCCCCCGATTTCTGAACTGCTAGGCCGCGCTGGAGTTTTACAACGGCGAACCGTTCGTTGCGGTTGGCCCCCGATTTCTGAACTGCTAGGCCGGACGCTTCGATAACCTATTGATGGAAAATAGGAAATCGAAGAATCCGGCCAGCTCATTTCCACAGACATAGTCAGAACATGGCGAGCTGGTCGGGATTCTTCCTGGGCCGTTTACGCCGCTGGCTCGCGAATCGGACGATGCCCTCGTATTGGCGATCGGTGAAGGTGAGGACATGGACGTCGCCCTTTTCCGGCAAACTGGCCTCGATACGCTTTAGATAGCTCTCGTAGGCATCCTTGCCATTGCAGAACCGAGCATAGACGGAAAACTGGCTCATCTCAAAGCCCTCGTCGAGCAAGAACTCGCGAAATTTGGTAGCCTCGCGCACCTGCTCTTTGGTGCCCACTGGCAGATCGAACATGACGAAAATCCACATCAGACGATATCCGCTCAGGTGCGCCGGATCATCGGCACTCATGGCTCGCTGCCGTCGTCGACCTTGCCGGCAGCAGCCCATTCGATCGCGGTAGGCGTGTCGAAGAGCGTTAGCTCCGCTCGGCTCGTCTCGAATGACCGGGAAAGCGACTGCGCCAGTCGCACTGCGGCCATCGAGACTGGGGACGCTTCTCCGCCGATCCGTAAGTCGAAGGCGATCAGGCGAGCGAAGCGCCGCTTCATCGACGGGTCGAGTGTTTCTATGCCCTCGCGCGTCATGGTCTCGGCGAGGGCATCCACCAACGGCCGGAAGGGTTCCACCAGGTCATCAGCCAGCGCGAAGGCATTGCCTCTGTTCGAATGCTGAATGCCGATCGTCGGATGGAGCCCAGCCGCCACCACGGCGCGTGCGCATGTCGCGCGTATGACGGCGTAGCCGTAGTTGAGCAGGCCGTTGGTGCCACCAGCGTCACGATCGCGCCGGAATTCGGGACCCATCAACAGCGGCCAGTAGCGGCGAGCTGCCTGTGCCTCCAAGTTCTCCTTGTCGCCCGAACTGACGCGTCGAGCCATGAATGGGAAGGCCTCTGCACCGGCAACGCCACGGGCGGCGAGGAGCGATCCCTGCATTAGAATCTTGGCCGAGACGACTTGTCGCCATAGCTGCTTCACTAAGGGCTTAGACGCGGAAAGCTGCGCCTGCATTCGGGCGTTTTGGGCATGATGGCCTTTGAGCGGCAGGGTGACGGCGACCGGCGAATGATTGGCGGCGCAGAAGACGATTGGGGCGCCCCGTTCGGCGAGACGGGCGACGAGATTGCCGCTCCAGGTGACGCCGTGAGCGTGGACGATCACGGCATGAATATCGTCGAGCGCCACGCGACCGACTTCCTCGCGCTCCTTCTCGACCATCAGAAAGCCCCGATGGGTGGAAAGGTGGAGCCCCTCGGTGGCTATATCGACGATCCGGTCCATCCCCCCCGCGCTCCAACTTACTCGCGAGGTCCGGGATCGAAGACGCGGCCCAGCGGATCGACGCGAACCTGCCGGGCTTTCGCCTTCTTCAAGGACCCGCTCGAAAGATAGGTGTACTTGAACGGATCCAGCTCATTGGCCGTCGCGTCGCGCGCCTTGAGCGCACCGGCTTCATTCGGCGGCGACAAGGTCAGACGGCCTTGCAAATTGAATCCTGCTACCCGGAGCAGTTCGGGTGGTCCGCCATCCCGTTCGATGGCGACCAAGTCGTTCTGCCGCAAGCTCAGCACTTTCTTGGCAGCCGGATGGGGACGGCGCTCGCCGTCGCTCGTCCGGTGAGCATCGAACATCGAGATGACGTCCGACACCCAAGACCCGTTCGGCAGACGCCATACGTCGAAGCGGGCATTGGCATCGCCTTTGTAGGCTTTGTAGGCTCGCCCTTGGCGATCGCGGATGGCAATAACGTTCAGCGGCTCGCGCACACGGACGCGTCGGATAGCTCTGAAAACGGGATGCTCCCTTGCAAAGCGCGCCAGTGCCTGCTCGAAGTCCTTGCCGGAACGGCCACCCGTCCAGTCGTTAAGCGCGTTCCTCAGCACGGTGTCGGGAATCCGCTGCGGATCGGCGATGTCGCCGGGCTTGAGGCTCATTAGCGGAACGCGGTGCACCACGATCGGAGTCTTGCCGTCCGGTGCAAACTCGCCAGTGAGGCCGTAGGCCGTGTCGTTGTGCAATCGTCCAGCGGTCACGTCGCGGCCTTGCGCCGGGTGACCCTTGCGGCCGTGATCGGGTTTGTGGCTGACGGTCACGCGCAATAGCCCTTCGCCGAGTTCCTCGCGGAAGCCGGGCCAAGGTTGCGGCAGGTCCTCGAACAAGCGGTCGAGGTCCTTATCTTCGGCGCGCGCAGCGGCACGGGCGACCTCTTGCATCAGCGACAGCGTGGTAACTGCCGCCACCGCCGCATCGATCGCATGATGACGATGATCGAGCCGGTTTTTCGGCGCGCTGGAATGCTCATTCTCGACGAAATTGTGATCGGGGAGCAAGCTGTTGAGACCCCACAGCCGGCGCAGCATCGCGGTCATGCGACCAGGGATCACGTCGACACGGCCGACATCCTTGGTCGGATAGAGGCTGCGCAGATACTTGCCGGCAAGCCGCGAAAGATATTGCGTGTCGGTGAGCTGGCGCGCGAGGAAGCCACCGTCGCGCTCCAGGCGCTCCATCGCATCTGGACCAAAGCGCCATTGCTTGGATTTGTGCAGGCGGGCGACTTGCCCGCTAATCTTCTCCCAGCGATCTTCGTCGTGACCCCACCGCTCCCAAGGAGTCTTGTTGCCCTTGACCCGGTTGCAGTTCCGGTGCGCGACAACCTTATTCCCCGCGCTGTCGTCCAGCGAACGCGAATAAGGAATGATGTGATCGATGTCGGCCTCGCCGGTGAAAAGCTGGCGAATGCTGATGGGCTCGGCGCAGTAGGGACAGCGGCGATCGAGAGGATTAGCGGGATTGAGTTCCTCCCAGAGCCTTAGCAGCATCCGGTTGGCGCCGGTGTCGGCGAAACCTTCGGAAGCGAGCTTCTTGCCACGGGCGATGGCCGCCTCGGTATCACGCTTGATGCGGCGCTTGTGTTCGTCCTTCTCCTTCTCATTGAGTTTCAGCTCACGCGCCAGCTCGACCACGATCTGATCGGGCTTGCCGTGCACGGCAATCACCGTATTCACCAGTTTCTCGAGCTGGCGCATGCCGATATGCACCGTGGGATTAGTGATCTTGCCGTAGCGTCGCTCCAGGGGGTCGCCGTACTCCTCCTTGCCCGGCGCGATCTCACGGGTGAGGATTTCGCCGTAATACGGCAGGCGGTCGAGAATCTCTCCGGTGCGGTGGTCGCTGTGATGGAAGCCGGCCGCTTCGGCGGCCTTGTCGTAGGTGACAACATCGGCCTTGAGCGCTTCCAGCAACCGGCGCGTGGCGGTCTCGCCGAAGCGGCCGTAGCCTTCCGGTAGGCGGGCGTTGGCGACAGCCTCGGCCGCTTCGTCGTCAAGCCTGTAATCGTCCTTGAGCCACGCCAGAAGGGTTTCGGGGTCCTCCTCGTTTTGCAGCCGTTCGATGATTTGGAGCTGCTCGTCCAGGCCGAAGTGTAGCCAGCGGGTGCCGAAGCGTTTTCGGTCGGCCATCTCGGCGCGCACCTCGTCACCGATCAGCTCCTTGCGATTCTCGCTCTCCTTGTTGAAGCGTTCGCCTTCATCCAGCTTGATGACCTTGCCGAGAGAGTCGAAACTGACCTTCTTTTTGTCCTGCAGCTTGAGGACCAGCTTGTCGCGCTCGTCGCTTGTCAACGAACGGTCAGCGGCGCCGGCGGATACGACGCGGAGCTGGTTGACCTCCTCGTAGAGCCGACGCTGCTGAAACAGCGGATGAGCCTTGGGCAGCCGGCGCTCGGCCGCGGGGACGCCATTCAGGCCAGCGAACGTGCAGTAGCCGACCTCCTGCTCCTTTAGCCGCCGCTGAAAGAACAGGATGCGATGCAAAGCCGCCCAAGCGGTTTCGGTGAGCAGGGTAGGGTGGTGCTTCGTCTGCTCCTGCCAGATGCGATCGAACTCGTATTCGACGTGGCGGCGTTGCGGATAGAAGTCGTATTCTTGGTTGTCGCTCTCGAGGCGCACGCGCTTGGTTCCGCGATTGGCCAGAAACTGCCCGAGCGTCTCGGCCTCCGCTTCCGCCATTGCGCGATCGAGCGCCTTGGCACCGCTGGCGATCTTGCCTTCCTCACCCGGCTCGGACTTGCGCTCCGCCTTGCGATTCGATTTGAAACCACGGCGCTGGTTGAGATGGAAAAACGCGCGGCCGATCTCGTATGGCCCTAGCTTCTCGTTCAGCGCCCGCGCGCGAAGCGTGTAGGGGTCGAGTTCGGCGATCAGCTTCGCCTCGTCGGCGTCGGCTGGCATTAACCCGTGTTCGATGAGCTTCCTAAGGAAAGCCGAGCGACGCCCGAGGTAGCGATCCCGCCGCCGCCGCATCGCTCGCGCATCGCGCCGGTCCACCGCCAGAGAAGTGCCGGACTTGGGATCGCGTCCGTCGCTGAAGATGCGCACGCCGATGTCCAGGATGCGCTCGTCGTCTTCGATCAGGCACCAGCCGATGCTGTTGGTGCCGATGTCGAGGCCAAGTCGTCTCATGCTGCTCCCCTTCCAGCAGCCATTCTGACAAGGGGAAGGCGTCGGCACAATTGACTTTCTTGCGGAATCAAAGCATCATCAGGGTGTTCAGAAATCGCGGGCCAGCTGTTAACAAGCAGCTTGACTGCACCAAATAAGGGCGGGGCTACGGCCCCGTCTTTCATTTCTGGCTACGAGGAAGCTACAACTGGCAAGGCTCGCATCGTCTGCTTCACCGCAAGCTTCATTCGAGGCAGACAGTCTGCTCCCGGCCAATTTCGGCCGCACCGGCCTCCGAGGGCGCTAGCCGCGATCGTTTTCTCAGTTGCGGCGGAAAGTGACGACCTCGGCGTCTTCACCGCCCGGATCGCCTTGTACAATCCTCGCCCCGCGCTTGACGGTTCCGTCGGGCCATCGCGCTTCGTACATGTAGCGACCCGAAAGGTAGGTATTGTCGCCGGCGCCGTATTGAGTCCAGCTGCACGCGCGGTGGCTCCAGGGATCGGCGACCTTGAGCCCGCAGAGGTGGAACGCAAAGGCGTTGATCATCCACAGCTCGCCGTTGGCCGGGACCAGGTTGACGGTAAACCGGCTCTCGCCCCCGCCGCAGCCGCCATCGACGATGAATTGGGGGAGGCCTGGTTGCAAGTGCCTGCGCTTCGCCTCCAGGGCCTTCGCCAACCGATCGCGGTCACGGTCGTCGCCATCCCGCAAGGCGTCCTCCGCCGGATCGTCGAGCGACTGGGCGTCAGTGCCGTCCGGGTCGTCAAGCGTCTGATCGTCGGGCTGGTCGCGTTTGGAGACATCGGGCCGAGACGACGAAGCCGATCGCGCGGCATCTATGGCTGCCAGCCGTTTGCGTTCGTATTCGAGCACTGCCCGGTCGTAGACCTCGCTCCGATACCCGAGCTTGCGAAATTCCGAGCGCATGCGTGCGATGTCCAGCGCGAGCTCGGAAAGGCGCCTCTCGTCCTTCGACAGGCCGTCCGCAAGATCGTCGCCCAGAGAGCAGTCGATTAGATCATAGGTCTTCTGGCGGGGTTTTTCGGATTCGTTCCGCACCACGATGTCGCTTGGGCGCGGAAACGTCTTGAGCTGTTCGTCCGCGGCCCTTCGCAAGTCGCGATAGCCTTGCGGATACCAGAGCCGGTCGGGGATGCCGGACGGCCCTCGCTCCGCCGCGTGCGCCCAACCGGTGCCGAGCGCGAGCAGCGCCGCGCAGGCTATTACAAGCCCGTGCCCGATGATCCTCATGCCGAGTTCCTCCTACCGAGAGCCGCCAGTCGCGTGCGCTCGACGCGCGCTGCCGCCAGCGCCAGCGCGCCGGCCATGGCCAACCAGCTGACGACCAGCGAGAGACGCACGATCATCACCGAGGTGCCAGTCCACAAGGTGGCGGCCTCCCATTCGGCGTCACGCAACGCGTCGCGCCCGAGGTTCGGACAACCGTTGCCGTACACCAGCCGCGCGTCGGGTGTGCACGTGAAGCCCTTGATCACGCGGACGCCGGTACCGGGTATGGATTCCACGTAGAGCGAGAGCAGCGACAAGTAGACGACGGCAGCAATCGCCAGCCCGAGCGCGATCGTGCGGATCCAGCCCTTGGTCAACCAATCGTCCCTGCCCGGGGCGAAATGCGGCCAGGCGGCGCCCGCGGCGATGAGCACGGCGGAAATGTAGCCGACGCCATTGGGCCAAGGAGGGTCGAGCGCCAGCCAAGCGGCGAGGCCGGGCAGCGCCACTAGCGCAGCCACGGCCGCGAGAGCAATCCGCCCTTCCGCCTTGGGCCTGGCTGGCGGGGGCCGATAGTCGCCCGCCGCGGCGGGGTCGTCGAGCAGCCGACCGACCACTTCGGCAAGCTTATCGAGGTGCCGCTCGAGCGGCGGCGTCATGGCATCGAGCCAGTGCGGAGCGCTCATGAAATATTCCATCGCCTTGGCCGGCGCCACATCCTCGATGCGGAATGGAATCACCAGCAGGCCGTGATGCACCGCGCGCTCGATCTCACGGCGGACTTGCGGCGATTGGTTCGCGTTGGCCGAAAACACCAGCACGAACACCTCACATGCCGTGAGGCCGTCCATGATCGCTTCGCCCCATTCGGTTCCCGGCAGGATGTCCCGCGGTGCGATCCAGCAACGAAAGCCGCGCTGCTCGAGGACCGCGCAGACGGCGTCGCCCACGAGCTTGTCCTTGCTCGAGTAGCTGATGAAGACCTGAGACCCCACTTGCGCCCCCGCCGTCGGGCTGCGACAGCGCCGTGCCCCTCGCCCTTGCGCCCTCAATCGCACCCCAAGTCGCAAAGGACAAGCGCTCGTCGCTTTCCTGTCGGATCGCAATTTGCCATCAAGGTGCCGGCTCGGCCTGGTACTTTTGCCGCGGCGGCTCGCGCTCCGGGTCGGTGATCCGGACGAGAACATTTTCGCTGAGATCGCCTTGCCGGCTGTCGAGGGGTGGCGCGCATCTCGACCGTCTCACATGCTCGTCTGACCGCTAACTCGCACGTCCAGCCGCCGGTCAGCTAGTCACGACAAGAATACCGTCAGCGGACCGACCGCTCCCGGCCAA
>JANWLR010000066.1 GCA_025450755.1 Sphingomicrobium sp.
AACAGATTGCCGGAGAGGACAAGGAAGCCCGCGCGTTCCTTCAGCGGTGCCGAATAGGGTAGAATCACCTCGCGGTCGGTCGCTTCCCTTCCTTCGAGATTTTCCGCCTGCGTTTGGCCGGTGCAAGTAAGGGCATTTTCGTCGAGCTTGCCGGCCTGCAGCAGCTCCCACATCACCGCAGGCACGCCGCCCGCGCGATGGAAGCGCTCGCTCAAGAACTTGCCCGCGGGCTGCATGTTGACCAGCAGCGGTATGTCATAGCCATGCTCCATCCAGTCGCCGGTACCGAGCTCGACACCGGCGTGGCGCGCCATGGCAACGATGTGCGGCTGCGCGTTCGTCGAACCGCCGAGCGCCGCGTTGACTCGGATCGCGTTCAGGAACGCCTCGCGCGTCAGGATCTTCGATGGGCGCAGATCCTCATAAGCCATGTCGACAATTCTCTTGCCCGTCTCGTACGCCATATGCGCGCGCTCTCGGTACGGAGCGGGGATCATCGCCTGTCCGGGGAGGGACATGCCCAGCGCTTCGCTGAGCGAGTTCATCGTCGAGGCGGTTCCCATGGTATTGCAGTGTCCGAGCGAGGGTGCGGAATCGCTCGCTCGGCGGATGAACTCTTCCTCGTCAATCTTGCCCGCTCCGAGCAGCCGCCGGGACCGCCAGATGACGGTTCCCGACCCGACCAGCTCGCCTTCGTGCCAGCCGTCCAGCATCGGCCCGCCATTCAAGGTGATTGCCGGAATATCGACGGTCGCCGCAGCCATGATCGATGCCGGGGTCGTCTTGTCGCAGCCGGTCGTCAGCACCACTGCATCAATCGGATAGCCATTGAGGATCTCGACCAGGCCGAGGTAGGCGAGGTTCCGGTCGAGCGCCGCAGTCGGACGCCGGCAGTTCTCGAAAATCGGGTGCAGCGGGAATTCCATTGGAATTCCGCCTGCATCGCGAATTCCGGCCTTGATTCGGCCAACCAGCTTTACATGGACGCGATTGCAGGGATTGATGTCGGATCCCGACTGCGAAATGCCGATGATTGGCTTGCCCGAACGCAGCTCCTCGCGTGTGAAGGCGTCATTCATGTAGCGCTCAAGGTAGAGCGCGGTCATGTCCGGCCGCCCCGGTGCGTCGAACCATTCGCGCGAACGGAAGGGGCGAGCAGGCTTACGGTCGGTCACAATGCTCGCCCTCCGGAAATCAGCCTTCCATCTGCTCGAGCTCTTTGCCTCTGGTCTCGTGCACCAGGCTCTTGACGAGGAAAAAGCTGATGACAGCGCACACCGCATAGAAAGTGTAGCTGACGGTCAGGCCGAGCTTCGCCGCCATGACGGGAAAGCTGAACGAGATCAGGAAGTTCGCAAACCACTGTACGAACCCGGAGACCGCGAGCGCGGATCCGCGGATCTGGTTCGGGAACATCTCGCCGAGCATGACCCACATCACGGGTCCCCAGCTGAAGTTGAAGAAAATGACGTAAAGATTGGCAGCGACGACGGCGATGATTCCGAGGTCTTTGGACAAGACCAGGTTCCCCGCCGGGTCGAGCGAGCCGTGACTGAACGCGTAAACCATCACGAACAGAGTGACTGCCATTCCTGCCGAACCGATCAGCAGCAACGGCTTGCGGCCAATCCTGTCGATCACGGCGATGGTGACGAAACAGGCGGCAATTGAGACGACGCCCGAAATAATGTTGATCTTGAGTGACTGGGCTTCGGAGAAGCCGGCAAGCTGCCAGAGCGTCGCGCCATAGTAAAAGATCACGTTGATGCCGACGAATTGCTGGAACGCGGCAAGCATGATGCCCACCCAGACGATCGGGCGGATTCCAAACAAGCCGCGGCCTGCGATGTCGCTAAGCCGAGGGCGGTGATCGGCGCTGTAGGTCGCGCGAATGTCGTCGAGCTTCGACCGCGCCGCGTCCCGGCCGAACAGGCTGGCGAGCACGCTTTCCGCCTTTTCCTGGCGGCCTTTGGAAACGAGATACCGCGGGCTCTCCGGGATCATGAATAATGCGACCAGGAAGATTGCAGCGGGAATCGCCTGCATCAGGAACATCCAGCGCCATGCCTCGATGCCGCCCCAGAAGCGTGCGGTCGATAGGCCGGCATTTTTCGCCAGGAAATAGTTGACGACGAAGGCGGCCGTCAGCCCAGTGATGATCATGATCTGCTGGACCGTCGTCAGCCGGCCGCGAATGTTCGCCGGCGCAACTTCGGAAATGTAGGCCGGCGACAGTACGCTGGCCGCGCCGACCGCCATGCCGCCGCAAATCCGCGCAATGACGAAAATGATCTGCGAAGAAGCTGCGCCCTGGACCAGCGCACCAGCGAGGAATAGCGCCGCAGCGAGCATCATCGTGTTGCGGCGGCCCATGAGGTCGGCGAGCCGCCCCGCGAAAAATGCTCCGATGAAGCAGCCGATGAGCAGGGAAGCGACGGTAAATCCGAGGCCATTGATCGGCGACCAGCTTCCCTTCACCAGGCCGAACGCCTGGCTGAGGCCATCCTGTGTGCCGTTTACCGCGCCACTGTCATAACCGAACAGGAAACCGCCGATGGTGGCGACGGCCACGATCGCTCCGATGAATCCCATGTTCGCGCGTTGCGAACTTGCCTGCATTGTCTCTCCCCTTCGACGCACTCTCAACCCTCGGATGTTAGCGTTAACGCTTGGCCGGGGAAGAGCAATGCCTAAGTCTAATCGGCCGGCGGCGGCCCCGCGGACTCGCGGATCACCAGTTCATGATCGAGGATCGCTTCCTGCGACGTTCCAGTCCGGCCGCGACGATGGATCTTGAGCTCGCCGAGCAACAGCTCGAGCGCCTTTGCGGCCATCGCGGAGACGGGCTGCCGAATGGTCGTGAGCTCCGGCCATACGGTGGTCGCCGGGGCCGTGTCGTCGAAGCCGACGACGCTGAGATCCTTCGGCACATCCAAACTTCGCCTATGCGCTACGCCGACGACTGCGGCCGCCATGTCGTCGTTGCTGGCGAATATGGCCGTCGGACGCCCGGGTTGGTCGAGCAGCCGCTCGGCGGCCTCCAGCCCGGAGCGGTAGGTGAAATATCCCTGCTCGATCGAGATGTTCTCTTTGCCAATGCCGGCGTCCGTCACCGCCGCCATGAATCCGCGCTCGCGCTCCGCGCTCGCAATTTGCGCGGGATGCCCCTTGATGAACCCCAACCGGCTGTGACCAAGACCGATGAGATACTCGGTCATCTGCTTGGCCGCGGCAAAATCATCGATGCGCACATTCAGGGCATTGGGATAGAGCTTGCCCATTGCCACCGTGACGACCGGCGTGTCACTCAGCGCGAGTTCGGTCAGGATCGGCACCGATTCCGACAGCGGCGGAGGCAGGATGACGCCTTCGGCGTCGGCATTTGCGAAACGCCTTGCGACCTCGCACTGCTCCGACTCATTTTCCGACTCGCACGCTTCGATTACGAGATGGCAGCCAGCCTCCCGAGCAGCTTCCAGCGCCCCGACGAGGAATTGGCTAAGATAGGCTGCGCTTGGGTTTGAGTAGAGGAGACCGATGTGGGTCGCGTCACCCGCAGCGAGGCTGCGCGCGGCGGTGTTCGGCGAATAGTTCATTCGCCCGATCGTCTCGAGCACGTTCTGCCGGGTTTCCTCGCGGACGTTGCGTTCCTTGTTGACCACCCGCGAGACGGTCATCGCGGACACGCCCGCCGCGCGCGCAACATCTTCGATGGTAACGCTTCCGCGACCGCGTCGACTGACCTTATTCATTCCAGCTCCCGTTCTAAGGCTCTATCACTCGCGGGGAGCATTGCAACGGCGCCGGCGAGGCTTATGGTAGCGCTATCATTCAAGCCCTGGGGAGAGGGGATGACTTCGAAGCCGCGGGCGATTGCCGCCATATTGTTCGCCATGCTGTTGAGCGCTTCGCCCTCCGCAGCCCAGACTCCGCCGAATGCAGCGCCACTGTACAAGGATCCGGCACTGCCCATCGACCGGCGGGTCGACGATCTAGTGTCGCGCATGACGCTCGACGAGAAGGTCGCGCAGCTGGAGACCGTCTGGGAAAGCAAGGCCAAGCTGCAGACGGCGACCGGCGATTTTTCGCCCGCGCTCGCGTCCCGGAACTTTCCTGACGGGATTGGAGGCTTCGCCCGTCCGTCCGACTATCGCGGAATAACGCAATCGAATGGCGCGGCCGGAGCCTCCGGGCGTGCGGTCAATCGCGACGCGCGCCAGACTGCCGAGTTCATCGATGCCGCACAGCATTGGGCATTGGAGCATACCCGTCTCGGCATTCCGATCCTGATGCATGAGGAGTCACTGCACGGCTATGTCGCGCGGGGCGCGACAAGCTTCCCGCAAGCGATTGCACTTGCGAGCACCTGGGACCCGAACCTCGTCGCCCAGGTCTTCTCGGTGGCTGCCCGAGAAGCGCGCGCGCGCGGTGCGACGCTTGTGCTGGCGCCCGTTGTGGACGTTGCGCGCGATCCTCGCTGGGGCCGAATCGAAGAGACCTATGGCGAGGACCCGTACCTCGTAACCCAAATGGGCCTTGCGGCGATCCGCGGCTTCCAGGGGTCGAGCCTGCCGCTTCGGCCGGATAAGGTGTTCGTCACTCTAAAGCATTTCACCGGCCACGGCTGGCCAGAGAATGGGACCAATGTCGGGCCGGCGCACCTGGGCGAACGCGAGCTGCGCGAAGTTTTCTTCCCGCCGTTCGAAGCGGCGGTGAAGACCTATCCAATCCAGTCGGTGATGGCATCCTATAATGAGATTGACGGCATTCCGAGCCACGCGAACAACTGGCTGCTGAACGACGTGCTCCGCCGCGAGTGGGGATATCAGGGCGCCGTTGTCAGCGATTATTATGGCATCCGCGAGCTCGTCACTCGGCACCACCTCTACAGCAATGTGAAGGACGCAGCAGACAGAACGATCCACTCGGGCGTCGACGTCGAGACGCCCGATCCCGAGGGGTACGTTCAACTGCCCGAACTTGTGCGAGAGGGCCGCGTCCCCATGGCTCTTATCGATCAGTCGGTCCGGCGTGTCCTGAAGATGAAATTCGAGGCCGGATTATTCGAACACCCTTATCCAGATGTCGCGAGCGCACAGGCGAAGACGGCGACGCCGGATGCAATTGCATTGGCTCGTGAAGCCGCAGACAAGGCCATTGTCCTGCTGAAGAACGATCACGGGCTGCTGCCGCTCGACGCGGCGAAGATCCACCGGATTGCCGTACTGGGCACGCACGCGCGGGACACTCCGATCGGCGGCTACAGCGATGTTCCCGGTCATGTCGTGAGCGTGCTCGAGGGCATGCAAGAGGAAGCGAACGGCCACTTCGCGGTCGATTATTCCGAAGGCGTGCGTCTCACCCAATCACGCTGCTGGTCATGCGACGAGGTGAAGCTCGCTCCTGCGTCGGTGAACCGCAAGCTGATCGCGGCTGCGGTGCAGACGGCGAGGAAAGCCGATGTCATTGTGATGGTCCTGGGCGGCAACGAACAGACCAGCCGCGAGGGCTGGGCCGATACGCACCTCGGCGATCGCTCATCGCTCGATCTTGTCGGACAGCAGGAAGATCTCGCCAGGGCGATTTTCGCTCTTCACAAGCCGACCATCATCGTGCTGCTCAACGGCCGGCCGCTCTCGGTCAATTATCTCGCGCAGAATGCGCCCGCGCTCCTCGAGGGTTGGTATCTCGGGCAGGAGACCGGTCACGCAGTCGCCGACGTGTTGTTCGGCAGGGTGAACCCCGGCGGCAAGCTGCCGGTGACGATCGCGCGCTCGGTCGGTCAGCTTCCGGTCTTCTACGACCATAAGCCGACCAGTCGCCGCGGCTACCTGTTCGATACGACGGCGCCGCTTTATTCATTCGGCTACGGGCTCAGTTACACGACCTTCGACGTTTCGGCGCCGCGATTGCTGACGCCGGCGATCGCCACGAACCAGTCGGCTCGTGTCGCGGTCGACGTCGCCAACACCGGAAGCCGAGCCGGTGATGAGGTCGTCCAGCTCTATGTCCGCGATGATGAGGCGTCGGTCACTCGGCCGGTCATCGAGCTCAAACGCTTTCAGCGCGTCACGCTTCGGCCGGGCGAACGTCGCACAGTCACCTTCGAGCTCACGCCAAACGATCTAGCGCTGTGGAATCCGGACATGGTGAAGGTCGTCGAACCCGGCACGTTCACGATTTCCGCTGGGCCAGACAGCGTCGATCTCAGGAGCGCAAAGCTGATGGTGACGGGACCGGTGTTCGTGCTCGAGCGTACGGCAAGGCAATCCAGCGGCGAGTAGGTCTTAGCTCCTCGGCGCCGCGCACATGGCGTTGAGCTTCACCGTCAGATCGGTGGCCTGCGGCAGCTTAACTCCTTTCTGCTGCGCGAGCTTCCAGTCCGGCACGCGCCCGGGAAGCGAGAGATCGATGTCTGGCCGGTAGACGGGATCGCTTTCCGCCTGCCGGAGGGTGACGAAGTGGAAGCCCGCGTCGCGGTACATCTTGATAACCTTCGGCATCATGTGCGCGCTCATCGCGCTGATGTGCATCAGCAGCACGTAGGGGATGTCACGATCGTACAGCGCGTGGGCAGTGCCGCGGGCAACGCTGATGCTTTCCTTCGCCGCGTCTAAATACATCTGTTCGAGCTTGGCGATGGCGGCCTTGTCGCTTGCCGCGTTGCAGCGCGCCCACGCCGGAGTGAAAGCCCAATCGGAAAAGCTCGTCGTCACGTCGGCGACCCGATAGCCATGCTTCGCCAGCACCTGCCGGGCGGCATTGCGCTGCGCCTCGTCCTTGCCTTCGTCGAGGAAAGGATAACGGAACCAACGCCAGTCCGAGCCGTCGCCAAGGCGTTGAAGGAACGGATCGCCCTTCATCAGCTCGCTCTCGAATTGCTCGATCGTGATGTCGCTGAGGTGAGGGTGGGTCCAACTATGATTGCCGAGCAGCAAGCCCGCCGAGCGCCATTCTGGCAGCACTTGCAGCGTCTCTGGATATTGCTCGGTGCCGACTCCGTTCACGAAGCCGATCACGGGAATTCCGCCGGCCTTCAGCGCCGCAACCATCTGCTCGTTAACTTCGGTCGGCGTCACCCCGGGCGGGTATGGCGAGTGAACCGGGAGGTCGTCGATGGTGACCGCAATCTCGGGCTGCGAATTGGTCGATGGAACGCTCGCACAGGATGCCAGCAGCAACGCGAAAGCAAGAACGGCCCGCCTCATTGCGCCTCCTTGATCCGCGAAGATGCGTTCCAGATGTCGATCCCCGCGTCGGTCGCGGACTGATCGATCTTCGCCAGTTCCTCGGCACTGAACTGTAGGTTGCGAACAGCCGCGAGCGAATCTTCGAGCTGCTCGACCGTGCGCGCGCCGATCAGCGCCGATGTCACACGCTGATCGCGAAGCACCCAGGCGATCGCCATTTGCGCGAGAGTTTGTCCGCGCTGCCCGGCGAGGTCGTTCAAGGCGCGCACATGCGCGAGATTCTGCTCGGTCAGCGAGTCGGTCGGGAAATATTTTCCGCGGACTGCTCGGGCATCCTGCGGAATCCCGCCCAGATATTTGTTTGTGAGCATCCCCTGCGCCAGCGGCGAGAAAGCGATGCACCCGACGTCCAGCTCGCCAAGCGTGTCTAGCAGCCCATGCTCGATCCAGCGATTGAGCAGCGAATAGCTCGGCTGGTGAATCAGCAGCGGTACGCCCTCATCTCTCAGGATTTCGGATGCCTTGCGCGTCAGCTCGGGTGAATATGACGAAATTCCGACGTAGAGCGCCTTGCCCTGGCGATGCGCCAAAGCGAGCGCACCCATCGTTTCTTCCAGCGGCGTCGATGAATCGACGCGGTGCGAATAGAAGATGTCGACATAGCCCAGTCCCATTCGCTTCAGGCTCTGGTCGAGGCTGGCGAGCAGATATTTGCGCGAGCCGCCCTCGCCGTACGGCCCCGGCCACATGTCGTATCCGGCCTTGGTGGAAATGATCAGCTCGTCGCGGTGGCGCCGGAAATCCTGGGCGAGCCAGCGGCCGAAATTCTCTTCAGCCGACCCGTACGGCGGGCCATAATTGTTCGCGAGATCGAAGTGAGTGACCCCGAGGTCGAACGCGCGGCGAAGGATCGCGCGGCCGATTTCGAACACATCAACGCCGCCGAAGTTCTGCCATAGCCCGAGCGAGATCGCGGGCAGGTCTAGCCCGCTCCGGCCACAACGGCGGTATGGCATGCGTCCGTCGTAGCGACCGGCGTCGGGGACATATTGCTCGACGATCATCAGTGCGCGGCTCTCCCTTCCGTGCCGTCGTGCGCATAGAGGCCGAAAGCCGCGCCGACAAAGCCGCCGGCGCGCCTGGTGCTGAGCACCATGCCATCTGCGCCATGAAAGAGCGAATGCCGGCGCCGCCCGTCGGCACTCCGGTCGAAATCATCAGCGCTCCGAGCGCGCTGATCCGGAGCTGCATCGGCACAGCAGCGGACACCGCAAGCGGAGATTCGAACCCGTTGAACCGGGCGACCGGACGATGATGGTGCGGCGGCGCGCCAGCGAGGAACGCTGGCAGGACAAGGACGCTGAACGAGCGGCGTCATTCGCCAATCAGGGATTAGGCACAACCGTGAACCTGCCAACTCTGCATTGCGGGAACGATGCAGCGCCCGTCGCCTTGGCCTCAACAGGATCATAGATGCGGATGTGATCGTTCTCGCACAGCTCAGTTCCCTGACTTTCGGTCTGAACGATCGAGTTTGCGTCGGCCCGAGCTGCGCTTGGGCAGCCGGCTATCAGATCCGTCCGGTAAATAATGCCACCCGACATCTCGAACAGCACCGATGCGGGAGGTAGCACGTGCCGCGCCACTACCTGCTTCAAATCGATGCAGCTGACCTGCGCGCCCTGTGCGACAACTGGCGGAGGAGCGGTCGGCTGCGCCGTGCACGCGGCGAGTCCCATTGCAAATATTGCAAGTGTCGCCTTCATATCGACCTCCTTCAGCTTGCGTGGCGCGAGGACGCTGAGCGAAACGCGCTGGCCATTGCTTGGTGCAGCAGCTTGGGCTGGAAGTTTACGTCGTAGGGAGTGCCGCGCTTCAAGGTCTTGTCCGAGCGCGGGTCGAAGCCGTTCAGCCAGCTGTAGCGATCGACCATTCCCCAGGCGAGAAGGTCGCCAAGCTGAGGATAGCTGAGCATCAGATCGAGGTAGGCGCGGCCATAGTCTGCGACCATCCGGTCTCGAATTGTGGCGTCACTCGGCGCCGCATGATCGTTCACGTCGAATTCGGTGACCAGCAGCTTGTAACCCATGCCGACCACCTCATCGAGAAAGCGCCTCCATGGAGTCTCCGACTGCGCCACAATCCGCGCCACCGGCCAGTCTTTGAGAAGCCGGATGTGCGACTGAACCCCCAATGCATCGACTGGGGTGCCGCGCTTCTTGAAGCCCTCGAGCAGCTTGAGCACGCCAGTCATGTGCATTTCGTCGACCGGGTTGCGTTCCCAGCTCATATAATCGTTGTAGACCAGCTGAGCATGCGGCGACTCCTCGCGCGCCGTGTGGAACATGAGGTCGAGGAAAGGCACGCCGCCGAGCGCACGAGTGACGTTCGTATCGCGAATCTGCCCCGTCTCGGGCTGCACCGCCTCGTTGACGACGTCGTAGGAATAGATGCGCGTTCCGTACCGCCGGCAAACCGTACGAACGTGATCGATGAGCAGCTTCTCAGCTTCGGCCGGCGAGCGAAACACGGTCTCCGCGAGCCACTTCGGATACCATTTGGTTGGCGTCCAGAAGAGCGTGTGGCCGCGCAGGCTGAACCCATGCTTGGCGGCGTAATCTGCAATGGCGTCGAACGCGCGAAAGTCGAATGCATTCGGCGTCCGCCGGACCCACTGCCATTTGAGCTGGTTCTCGGGCACAAGAAGCGAACATTCGCGCTCAAGGATTGAGGCATAGCGCGGGTTCGTGAAGCTGCCGGTGTCGGTTCCCGGCGGCGCCCAGGCGACCGCCGAGCCAAATCTCCGACCGCTTGAGTTCGCGAGCTGGTTGAGCGAGCCGGGCGATGTCGCCGCGAAGGATGGCGAAGCGGCGGCCGCGACAATTGCGCCGGCGCCAGCGAGACTTTCGCGTCGAGTCAGCCGCACATGTCCCTCCACTTACGATGATAGCGCTAACAGGCTAGCATCCGAACGACAATGAGCGATTCCTCGCACTGGATTA
>JANWLR010000067.1 GCA_025450755.1 Sphingomicrobium sp.
ATCCGCAGCTGTTCGCGAGGGCTAAGGCCGCGCTCGACCAGCATCGCATCGCCGCGCGCGACAGCATCGGCATCGTCGACTTCTCGAAGCCCTCGAGCGAGCCGCGCTTTCATCTCGTCGACCTCGCAAGCGGCAATGTCGAAAGCCACCTCGTTTGCCATGGACGCGGCTCCGATCCGGCGCACTCGGGCTATCTTGAGCGCTTCTCCAATGACTTTGGCTCCTACGCGAGCTCGAACGGCACCTACACGACCGGCGATTATTACCAGGGCAAATATGGCCTTTCGCTGAGGGTCGACGGTCTCGACTGGAGCAATTCCAACGCCGATGCGCGCGCGATCGTCATCCACAATGCCTGGTATGCCGAGCCCGAGATGATCCCGGTCCACGGGCAGCTCGGCCGTTCCGAAGGCTGCTTCGCGATGCCGAGGGCGAGCCAGTATGCCGTCATGCGCCGCCTCGCCGGCGGCCGGATGATCTACGCGGATAAGCTGGCGTAAGCGCCAATCGTCACGGCCCACCGCAAACCTGCCGATAATTTGCCGTAACGCGCATTCGAACGCGCTCTAAGCGTTCAGCTCGAATCTCGTGGGACGTGAGGCAGCGAATGCAACGTTTCGTTGCCCAAGAAAACGTCAAGCGCTTCATGCGGCAGTTGGCCGAATGCATCGGCGAGCTTCAGAAGTCTGTGCTGCGGCTGCTGCTCGCCGCCGCCGAGACTGAACTCGCCAGCCTTGAGGCTCACCCTGTGTCGCCTTCCCCGGCCGCAACGACAACAATTAGGTAGAACTCCGGATCGTTAAAGCCGCCAAATTCAGCGAGTCAGCCCCCATGGAATGAGGGCTGCGGTGATGAACGATTTGAGACAAAAGGTTGCCGCAGCGCTACTGTCCGGCGTTCTGTCGGTGTTCGGCGGAGCTCAGGCGCATGCCGCGCCTTCGACGACTGTTCGCTATCAATGCGGCGCTCGGCAGAGCCTTGTCATCGAGCGCGACAAAGGCGTCGCCCGAGTGCGCTTCGTCGACCGCACCTATGAGCTGAAGCGCAGGGCTTCGAGCATCGGCGTGAAATATCTTTCGCCAACCGCCGCGTTGATCATCGACGGGACTTCGGCCGTGTTCGTCGCAGACGACCGCCTGCAGCTGGGTGCTTGCACCCAAGTCCCGAGCATCGCTTCGGCTCGATGATGTTATTCAAGTCTCCGCTGCGCCCTCCGGCGGGTCCATGGAGGTCCCTCGCGGACGAAGCCGAGTCTTGCCGCAAGGTCGCGGTCGAGCTGGCGGGACGGCCCGAGCAGGGATTGCTGCTGAAGCTCGCCCAGGCATTCGAGGAGCTCGCCCGTTCCTCGGGCTAACGCGCTCCACATTACATTTTCCGAACCGGTAACCACTCGGCAATTCCTGAGGCCTAGTCTCACACCCAACAAAATGGGTGGAGCGGAAACAATGTCGAATGTTCTCGTGTTTGAGCGGGCTGCGCCGTCGTTTGCGGCGGGCCTCGCCAAGCGTGGGCATCATATCGTCTATCGCGCCAATGCTTCGAACCATTGCCCGGGCTGCGGTCGGTCGCACTGGTATATCGGCCGGGTAAGCGCCGAATGCGGATTTTGCGGGACTGCCGTTCCGCTTGCCGAGACGTCGGTCGTCGAAGCCAGCCGCGTCGGTAGTGGTCAGCGCAACGTGGCTCCTACGGCCGAGCAGCGGCGCTTCCGGCGCACTCCTACCAAGGGGCGCAAGCTGAAGCTGCTCGTCGACGGCTCGCCGACCAACTTCGCGATCCACAACCTCTCGGAAGGCGGCGTCATGGGTGATCATGTTGGCGAGCTCGAGCCGGGCGCGAAGGTCTACGTCCGCTTCGAGGGCGGGGTGCTGGTGCCTGCGGTTGTCAAATGGGCCGAGGATGGGCTCGTCGGCCTTGCCTTCATCGATCCGATTGTCCTCGACCGGTCGGGCGAAGCGGCCAATTGACGCCTAGCGCGTCGCGACCTGGTTCGAAGCCTTCGAGGCAGCTTTGGGCTTCGCTTTTGCGGCAGGTGTCGCGATTTCATCGGTCGGCTTGGACACAGCCAGGCTTGCTCCACCATCCTTCATCTTGAGCGCCGCCATGGCCTTGGAATCACGCCCGTAAAGGTCCTTGTAGTCGACGATCCGCCCGTCGTTCAGCGCGGCATCGCTAAAATAGACGATGTAGACCGGCACCGGCTTTACGAAATTGGCCTGGACCGTCTTCTTGCTGTCCAGCGCCTCCTGGATCTTGTCCGGAGTCCACTCGCCGCCATCGTCACCGAGCAGCTGGGTAGCAAGGTCCAAGATGTGCTCGGTGCGAACGCAGCCGTGGCTGAGCGCGCGTGTCGCATCGTTGAAGCGGCTCCGTGCATTGGTGTCGTGGAGGTAAATTGCCTTCGAATTCGGCATTACGAACTTGATCTGTCCGAGCGCATTGGTCGGGCCGGGCGGTTGTCGCCAGCGCTGGATCTCGCCGTCGGGGCTCTTGACCGCGACAAAGCCCTTCTTGCCCGCGGCCTCATGCTCGATGCTCTTGGGAACTTCCCACCAGGGATTGAGGATCACGCCCGTGGCGGTCGCGCTGAGCTCCGGCGTTGGAGTCGAGAGTTTGCCGGCGATCGCACGATGCTTCCAGCGGTTGACGCCATTCTCGACCAGCGTCGCATGGAATCCCGGCACGTTGACGATGATATATTTCTCGCCGAGATCGCGCGGGAGCCAGCGCCAGCGGTCCATGTTGAGCCGAATTCGGTCGCGTTGAGCCTCATCGCTCGCTGGCGTTGCCGCCAGCGCCGCCTTCAGCGCCGCATATTGCGGGTGAGTCGGAAGCAGCCCGTTGAGTGCGGCGGTCAGGTCGTGCTGCGCAAGCACGCCGCGCAAGAGCGCGTCCTGCTTGGCAGCGTCGAGGTCATGGTCGGCGAGATACCAGTCGATTCGCGCCGGCTTCTTGATGTGCCCGAGCGCGAGGTCCGACGAGACCAGATTGAAACGATCGGTCGCTGCCGCCGACATGGCAGCAACGTTGCCGCTCTGAATCGCCGCCTGCAGCCCCTCCGGATCATAATCCCCCGGATCGAGGCCGTCGCCGCCGATCTGCCTGATGTAGGCGAGCAGCTCCATCGCACTCGGCACATCCCAGATTGCAGTGGGCAGTGGCGCCGCGACCGGCGCCTGTTGCGCGGTTTCCGGCTGATCTGCCTTGAAGTCCGGGTTACTGGGAGCAAGCGCGTCCGGACCGCTCTTGGGTGTCCTCGTCGCCGGCACCGCGGTCTTGGTTGTCGGCGTCCTCGTCGCCGGAACAGCGGCTTTCGGCCGGTTGGCGACAGCTGACGGCGGCACCGCCATGGGTTGGACTTGGGCAATAGCCGGAGTGAGCGCCAGCGAACCAAGCGCAGTGAACCACAAGAGGGAGCTTGAAAGCCGCTCCGGCCTCAACAACCTGTTCATTTCAAACGATAACCCCGCTTCCAGTCAGACCCATACATCGCTTCGGAAACAACCGCTAGCGCCACTGCCGGCAATCGCTCCGATTTCGAGTGAAGTTTGTCGCAAACCAATCCTTAAGCGAGACTGGCTAAAGTGGAGCGGCCGACGTGGAGGGCAAGAGAGTGGCGTCCAGTTATTTGCTCGATGGATCGATGATCCCGCGCACAGAACAGCGCAGCATCGATGAAAGAACCGAAGTTCGTTATCCGTCGCTCTCGAGCACAGCTGTGCTCGAGTTCCGCGGGCGGAAGCACGTCGTGCGTTTGGTCAACGTTTCAGGCTCGGGTGCAATGGTGCTTTTCCCCCATGTTCCAAACATAGGTGAAAGGCTCCTGCTTCAGATCCTTGACCGCGGAGCCGTCTGGGCACAGGTGCGATGGGTCAGGGACGGCCGAATTGGCGTCTCCTTCGCGGCGGCGGAGTAACCCGCCGATGGAGATGAGCTTCGTGACGATCAAGGCGCGGATCGAAGAGGATTGCAGTGACGAGCGCCGGAGCGTCGAGCGCCTTCGGGTCGATCTCGACGCGAAAATGCGCGAACTCGGCACCAGCGGGTACGAAGCGAAGGTCCTCAACATCTCCGAACGCGGGTTCATGGCCGTTGCAGACGCGCACTTCGAGGTCGGCTCTCGCGTTTGGCTCATCCTTCCCGGGCGCGAGCGCGCAAACGCCGTCGTCAAATGGACTGCCGGCGACAAGCTCGGCGCCGAATTCTCCGAGCCGCTTTCGCTCGACGCATTGCGCTGACCTCAGCTCGTCGGCGGCGGGCCTCTTCCCGGCGTTACCCGCCCTTCTCTGCGGCATTAAACCTGCGTCAGCTCCTGCAACCCGCGCTTTGGCTTGCTCGTTGGGCTCGCCGAAAGGAAGGACTGCCATGCCGATCTCTTCCAGCGAAGGTTGGAAGCCCTACGAGCGGGGCTATCACGCCGTCTATCGCGAGCATCAGATCAACCATTGCCCCGGTTGCGGCCGGACTCATTGGATCATCGGGCGAGTCTCCGCCGAGTGCGCCTTCTGCGCGACCGCGCTCCCGCTCGCCGAGGCGAGCATGCGCTCACACAATGGTCCGGTCGTGATCCAGCACAAGAACGGCCACATCCACGACTGGGCCGCTTAGGGGACCTAGGCTTTCTTCCTGACCGGCACCTGGACGTTGCACAGATCGACCCCGCCGGCAGGCTGGATGTAGAAATCGTCATGCCGATTGGCGCGCAGATGAAGGTAGCGCGCGAACGTCGCCGTCGATGTATCCATATATTCGTATGACGGCCGCTGTCCCGCCGGCATGTCGCTGGCGATGCGGATCGAGGCGATCGGCACATACTGCGCCTTGTCCTTGTAGAAGCCGAGCGCTTCGGTGCCCCGCGGGAGCGTGCTGAAGCGGTCGATCCCGTCGATCACCCGTCCCACCAGGGCAATGTTGCGGTCCAGCTGTCGGGGACCATGTCCGATGACCGCGTAAAGTTCGCCGCCCGTTCCCGTATCCGGGGAAAGGTCGCGGCCGACACCGACGCTCGCATAACAATGGGCGAGGTTCGCCCAACCGGCCTTTGCGCTGTACGCCACCGGCCATCCGTCCGCGAAGCCTGCTCCGGGTGCATAGGGATCGGGGGATCCCAGCGGGGTAATCCCGAGGCCCTTCAACGGCCGCACATATTCGGCCGGCGGCTTTGCCGTGACTCCGGCAGGCCATGGCTTGTCGCTGTCGTTCAAGCCCCATTGAGCGACATAATCGTCCTGGACGCGGTAGACGGTCGCGCCGTTCCAATAACCGCCGCGCGCGAGAATCTTGATGTTGGCGACGTGGACGGGGGCAAAAGCCGGAGCGAGCTGGATCACAATAGGGCCGCCGTTCTTGAGATCGATGATCATCAGCTCGTCGGCGGGAATTGTCTTCCAGGCGCTCGCCGGCGCTTGCGCGACGATATCGTTGGGAGTTGGCAGCTTCTGTGCCGGAGCAGCGCCGATCAACAGAGCTGCGGCAGCGGTGAGAAACAATGAGCGCACGACATCCTCCCCTTTACTGCTGCTCTAGCCGAGCAATGGTCGCCCGGCTATCCGCGCTCCATGTACATCGCCACCCTGATGTTGCTCGGGTCGGGAGAGCTCGGCCGCGAATTCGCCATCGCAGCCAAGCGCCTCGGCTGCCGGATTATCGCCTGCGACCGCTACGCCAATGCGCCGGCAATGCAGCTGGCCGATGCGTCCGAAGTCTTCCCGATGCTCGATGGCAAGAAGCTTCGTGCAGCCGTCGAGAAATACAATCCGGATGTCATCATCCCGGAAATCGAGGCGATCGATACGGACACCCTCGAAGCGCTGGAAAAGGGGGGATGCCGCATTATTCCGTCGGCCAAGGCGGTGCAGCTGACCATGAACCGCGACGGCATCCGCGATTTCGCAGCGAAGGAGCTCGGTCTCGTCACCAGCAAATATCGCTTCGCCGAAAGCCGGGAGGAGGCAATTGCCGGCGCCGTCGAGGTCGGATTGCCGTGCGTGATCAAGCCGGTCATGTCGAGCTCGGGCAAGGGGCAGAGCACCGCAAGAAAGAGCGAGGATGTCGGACCCGCGTGGGACTATGCGGTCTCCAACATGCGCGGCGACCGGCCGCGCGTGATCGTCGAGGAATTCATCCAGTTCGACAGCGAGATCACCCTGCTTACCGTCGCGACCAAGGACGGCGTCCTGTTCTGCGCGCCCGTAGGCCATCGCCAGGAGCATGGCGACTATCGCGAAAGCTGGCAGCCCGCTGGGATCCCCCTAGAGGCGCTCCAGTCGGCGAGGTTCCAAGCACGCAAGGTCGTGGAGGCACTCGGGGGCCACGGAATTTTCGGAGTTGAGTTCTTCGTCCGCGGCGACCAGGCGATCTTTTCCGAGCTCTCACCCCGGCCGCACGATACGGGCATGGTAACGCTCATCTCGCAATTCCCGAACGAGTTCGAGCTCCACTTGCGCGCAGTTCTCGGACTTCCGATCCCGTCGATCGAGCTCCTTAGCCCATCGGCATCGGCCGTGATCCTTGCGGACAAGGAGAGCGATGAATTCTCCTACGACGGCGTTGCCGATGCGCTTGCGCTCGGTGCGCCGGGTCGGCCCGTCGACATCAGGATTTTCGCCAAACCGAAGACCCTCAAGAATCGCCGGATGGGCGTGGCTTTGGCGCGCGGGCCGACCGCCGAGGAAGCCGTCGAGCGTGCGCGGGCCGCAGCCTCTCGCGTGAAGATTCGTTATCCAGGCTGAAGGAGGACGCGATGTTCCGGACATCGACATTGATCCTGTTGGCCTCTGTCGGGCTCGCCGGCTGCAACAATCGGTCTGCCCAGGCGCCAAATCCGCGGGAGATCAGGGTTGTAGGCGACGAGCAGAAGCAGCTTCACGGGCTCGACGCATTCAACCTGGCGGTCGGTTTGAAGCGCGCGATCTACGACGCTGGCTACACCTGCAAGCGGATCAGTGACGCCGGCTTCGTCGGAACCTGGCAGAACCTGGACGAGTGGACGGCGCACTGCGTCTACGACAACGGGACCGCGCGCGACTGGGCGGTTTTCGTGGGACCGGATGACAGTGCGCAGGTGCGCGACTGCAAGGACGTCCCCGGTAGTGGCCTTCCGCCCTGCGTGATCAAGGAGCGACCGAAGGGCAGCTTTACCTTGAAATAATGGCCGCTGCCTGCCGGTTCAGGTTGGATTTATCGGATTGCACTGCCGGCTTTCCTTATATTCGCCGGTGGCTGAGCGCTCCTTGACGGTGACGCAATTGCCCTGCTTGAGCTCCTCGCGCCAGCTGCCGTCCGGGTTGGTCACGCGATTGCCCTTGGGCACGCGCTTGCCGTCCTGAATGTCGTAACTCCAGCCTTTTGGAGTCTGCTGCACCTGGGACTTCGGTTGCGCCTGGGCAACAGTGGTGAAGGCCGCTGCAGCAATGCATGCGCTACCACCTATCAACAATGCCCTTCTCGCGTTCAACTTCATCACCCGGTTCCTCATGGCGGCATTTGTAGCGCAGCCGACGTTAACCCGTGCTGACGCCGCTTTCGGTTGTCCGCACCACCCCATGTTGGATTTGGGCGACTGAATCACAATGGGCGAGTGTGGAATTGCGGTGAGCGATGACGAGCGCCGCCGGTCGAGGCTCGATCGCCTTCAAACGTTCGAAGAGCTTTCCCTCGCTATCCGGATCAAGCGCGGCCGTGGCTTCGTCGAGGATCAAAAGGCTCGGCCGTCGAAGCAGCGCTCGTGCCAGCACCAGTCGCTGGCGCTCGCCCCCCGATAGATGGCTGCCGCGGTCGCCAACGCTCTCGTCGAGGCCGGCCGGAAAAGCGTGCACCCGTCCAGCCAGGCCGACGGATTCCAGTGCCTTCCACAGCTCGGCGTCGTCTGCCGTGGCGCCTTCCGCCAAAAGATTGCCGCGGACGCTGTCGTTGAAGACGCTGCCCTCCTGGCCAACATAGGCAAGCGCTCCGCGCCAGTGCTCGAGCGTATTTCCCTCGAGCGCCCGTCCGTCGATCTCGACGACGCCTGAGTCCGGCACCAAAAGCCCCGCGGCGAGGTCCACCAATGTCGTCTTGCCGGCGCCTGATACTCCGCTGATCCCGAGCCACTGTCCCTGCTTCAATCTCACATTTGCCTCGGCGATTCCGAGGCGGGGCTGATATTCGTGACGCACTTCCGCAAGCTTCAGCTCGTGCCAATCGAGGGGTTCGAGTGCCTGCCGGCTGGGTACGGTCCAATCGAGCACGCCGAGGCGGGCTCTGATCGCCGCGAAGGCCGGTGCGAAGGCAGCCGCGCGTACCGAGCCATTCTGCACCATCTGCGCCGGGCCATTCATCCGTGCAAAAACGACAAGGCTCGTAACCAGGATCGCAAATGGAAGCGCCAGAACGCGTACTCCAACGAGCAAGAGCAACGCCGCGACCACCGCTGCGCCGAACGACGTCAGCTGCTGGGACGCCGAATAGTCCCGCGCCAAGTGCGTCATTTCGCGCGCCGTTTGCGACAGGCTTACTCGATACTCGGCAAGGAAGGCGGGGACTGCGCCCTGCGCAAGCGCGGTCTTGAGTCCCGCGTGAAGGCGGAAGCCCGAACCTGCGCTTTCGTCCATCGCGGTGGAAATCGCGATCCCGCGCTTGGCGCTTCGATGCACGAACTGCGTCGAAACGAGTGCCGCAATCGCAAGCGATGCGACGGCCACCAAAGTCAGCGCGGGCGAAAGCAGCAAGGCAACCGCCATTTGGACGATCAGCATGCTGACGCCGACCGCTGCCTGCTGGATGAACGCCGCTGCCTGCCCGGCCCGCGGCACGTCGTTCAGGAGCAGCGATTGCATGCCTGACTGGCCGATGCTGCTGGCGAATGGCCAGCCGCGCTGCGCCAGCGTCGCGGCTGCTCGCAAACGCAAGCTAACTTCGTAATCGGCTTCGAGGCGCGCGAGCAATGTATCGCGTGCAAGAAGCAAGGCCGAGCGGGTGGCCATCGCACCGACGAACAGCGCAAGTGCGACCGTGAACCTCTTGTCGCTGCCCCACGATTGGAGCCACGGCACGAGATGAAAGATTCGCGTGTCGCTGCCCATCGCGATCGTCGCGAGCGGGACGATCATCAGCAGGCCGAAGCCTTCGGCGAGTGCGCCGAGGATCATCAGCGCGAACGACAGCCACAGGCGTGCGCCAGCGAATTTACGATAATCGGAGAAGAGAGCGGCGATGCCGCCCGGCGCCCGGTACATGACCGGGCGAATAGCAGATTTATCCCTGCCTCGCCTTGAAGCGCCGGTTCGTCTTGTTGATGACGTATGTCCGGCCGCGGCGGCGGATGACCCGGCAGTCACGATGGCGCGACTTCAGCGACTTTAGCGAATTGCGAATCTTCATGGCCGGGCGCCTGCTCGTGTCTCGTTGTTCGGATGTAGGATTGGCCCTTTCGGACCGGCGGCCCATCTAGAGAGGGGAGGGCGGCAAGTCAAGGCGCGGAGCTCCGGCCGGCACTTAGCAACCGTTCCGCCGTTGTCGGCCGGTGAGGCTCAACATCTTCCTCTTCCTGGTCGGTATCATAATTGCCGGCATGACCCTACTCGACGTGTTCGAAACCGTGGTCGTGCCGGGCGGCAGCCGCGCATCGCTGAAGGTCGCAAGGCGGCTCGTATTCTTGTTGCTTCCGCTGTGGAAGCTGATGCGCGGCAAGAGGCACGGTCTTTCGGGTACGTTCGCCCCGCTCGTCCTGGTGCTGTCCTTCGTCATCTGGATGGCCTTCATGGCGATCGGATTTGGAATGATGGCCTACGCCGCACGCGCGGATTTCGAGCCTCCGCTAAGAAGCCTGTTTGACGGCATCTATATCGTCGGCAGTTCACTCGTGACCGTCGGCCTATCGCAGAGCAATCCAACCGGCCTTGCCCGCTGGGTCGTCCTCGGCGCCGGCTTTTGCGGCCTGGGCGTCATGACCATGGCGGTCACATACCTGCTTGAAGTGCAGGGCAGCGTCTCCAAGCGCGACATCGGGATCATCAAACTCAACACATCCGCCGGCGAACCGCCCTCGGCAATCACCTTGCTCCAGCGGTTCGCGGCGATCGGCAATGAAGCCGAGCTGATCCGCGTCCTCCGCGATGGGCGCGACTGGTGCGCAACCGTACGCCAGAGCCATTCGAACCACCCGTCGCTGATCTATTTCCAGTCGGTCGCGACGGGCAGCGGCTGGCCCGCCGCGCTCGGCGCGCTACTCGATCTCGCCTTGTTGAGCGAATATTGCCTCGACGATCAATCGCTACGCGGCGCCGCCGTGTTGCTGCGGGACGAAGGCACGCGCATGGCCCGCGAGCTCGCCCAGGTGATCAACCTCCAGCCTTGCGAAGTCCGTCCCGATGTGCCGGAGCTAAAGCAAGCGACGGTGCAGCTGCGCTCTTCGGGCTACGCGCTGCGCGACGACTGCAACCTGGAAATCGTCTCGCAGCAGCGGACCCAGTATCGAAGCTGCGTCGAGGCGCTCGCCAACCATCTCGGCAAGCCGACGGCGATGCTGGTGCGGCAGGTCTAGCCGCGCGCGTTCCGCTCCGCGAGCTTGCGCTCCCACTCCAGTGCATCGCCCACGATCCGGTCGATGCCTGCATATTCCGGCCGCCAATCGAGCGTCTCGAGCAGCTTCGCGTTCGCCGCGACCAGCTCGGGCGGGTCGCCGGAGCGACGGCCTTCCATCACCCTTTTCACCGGCATGTTCGTGTGCCGGTCGACAGCGTCGAGCACTTCAAGGACCGACAGGCCTTTGCCATAGCCGCAGTTCATCACGAGGTTGTCGTCGGGGTGCCCGGTCAGCCATTCGAGCGCCGCAACATGCGCCGCGGCAAGGTCGCTGACATGGATGTAGTCGCGGATGCACGTTCCGTCCGGGGTCGGGTAATCGGTGCCGTAAACGGAGACATGCGGGCGCTTTCCGACCGCTGCCTCGGCGGCGATCTTGATGAGGTGGGTCGAGCCCTTGCCGATCTGTCCGCTGCGACCTTTGGGATCGGCGCCGGCCACGTTGAAATAGCGGAGCGCTCCATAGTTAAAGGGGTGAGCCACCGATGCATCCGACAGCATCCGCTCGGTCATCAGCTTGGACGCCCCATAGGGATTGATCGGAAGCTTTGCGTCTTCTTCCTCGATCGGCACCCTCTCAGGCGCGCCATAAACAGCAGCGGTCGATGAAAAGAGGATGTGCTTCACGCCACCATCGACCGCGGCCTCGACCAAACCGTGCGACGCGACCGTGTTGTTGGAATAATAATCGAGCGGCTTTTCGACCGATTCCGGGACCACGATCGATCCCGCAAAATGCATGATCGCGCCGATCTTCAGCTCGTCGATGATGCTGTCGACCAGCACGCGCTCGGCGATCGACCCATGGTAGAAGGGCACGCCCTCCGGTACGACTTCGCGGGTTCCGGTGGAAAGGTCGTCGATCACCGCGACGTGCCAGCCCGCATCCTTCAGCGCGAGCACCGCGTGGCTGCCGATGTAGCCGGCGCCGCCGGTGACCAAAACTGGGACCTTGCTCATGAGATGTGCGCGCTAGCGAAGCGCGGCGGGGATTGCCAGCCGAACAGCTAAAGGCCGAGCGACCTGACCAGAAAGAAGCTTGCCGATCCGAGCGCGAGCAGCGAGAGGACGACCGTAAGCGTGACCCGCCCACCTGCCTTTGCAACCGTGCGGACATCGACCCCAAGGCCAAGCGCGGCCATCGAGATAACCGTAAAGATCGTCGCGGTTTCGGCCATTGGCGCAAGCGCGGCTTCGGGAATGAGATCGAACGAACGCAGCGCCGCCATCACGATGAAGCCGATGACGAACCAGGGAACGAGCTGGTGAAGCGGTGGCCTTCCCGGTCGAGGTCTGTCCCCTGCGGTCAGCTGGCCCGCACATTCAGGTTCCTCGCGCAGCTTCGCTGAAACAAGCGACAGCGCGAGACAAACCGGCCCGAGCATCAGCACGCGAATGAGCTTGACCAGAGTTCCGATGTGCACCGCCGCCTTTCCGATGGGAGACGTTGCGGCAATGACCTGGGGGACGGCGTAGACGGTCAGACCGGCAAGCGCCCCATAGCCGACCTGGGTCATTCGAAGCATGGTGCCGAGCAGCGGCAGGAGCAGGACCACGACGACACCCAGCACGGCGGTGAAGGCGATCGACGATGCGACCTCCTCGCCCGAGGCGCCAATCACCGGAGCGACTGCGGCTATCGCGGAATTGCCGCAAATCGAATTGCCGCAGGCGACCAGGATCGACAGGCGTCTGGACAGGCCCAGCAACCGTCCGATGCTGAAGCTGAGCATGATCGCGCCGGCGACGATTCCAAGGATCGAAACGAACAAGGGCCAGCCCGCGGACGCGATCGTGGAAGCGCTCACTCCTGTTCCGAGCAGCACGACTGCAATCTCGAGAAGCAGCTTTGCGCTGAAGTCGATTCCGCTCTTCCACCTTTTGCCGGGAGTCCAGGCGGTCCGCACCGCGGTGCCGACGAGAATCGCGAGCACAAGCGCCTCGATCCAGGCGCGGCCCGCTGCCGCCAGTTCGAGCTGCTGCAAGGAATAGCCGACAACAGCGATGAGGGCGCAGAGCAGCAGTCCGGGGAGTATGCGTGCGGAAGCACTGGCTGCTGGAACCTTGATGGGAGCCCCCTCGGATCAGAGTCACCCTGCCTAAAGTTAATTCGGCCTTTGAACAACATTTGCGGCAATGCCGCTTTTGCGGACGGTCGGTTTGCCTGATCCGCACTGTCGCACTATCAGCCCCGCACCTTTCCGACGCATCCGAGTAGAGGCGCATGGCATTCACGATTTCGAGCTCATTCGACGCGGGCAACATCCGGGTCACCCGCCAGGACGGCAACAGCGCCGACCTGGAGATCGTCACCGATCACATGAGCGAATTCTACCAATGGTTCTATTTCCGCGTAGCCGGAGCCGGCGGGCGGCAGATCACGCTTCGCATCGCCAATTGCGCGGCGTCCGCCTATCCCAACGGCTGGCCCGACTACAAAGCTGTGATGAGCCTCGACCGCGAAGAATGGGTGAGGCTCACCGACACCAGCTACGCCGACGGCGTGCTGACGATGAAGCTGACGCCGCCGCAGGATCTCGTCTGGGTCGCCTATTTCGCCCCTTATTCGATGGAACGGCACAACGACCTCGTGACCCAGACGGCAGCGCTTCCGGGCGTCGGTTACGCCTCGCTCGGCAAGAGCCTTGACGGTCAGGACATCGATTGCCTGACGATCGGCGAAGGCGAGCTCAACGTATGGCTTTACGCTCGGCAGCACCCGGGCGAGACCATGGCCGAATGGTGGATGGAAGGCGCGCTAGAAAAGCTCACCGACGATGACGATCCGGTGGCGCGGGTTCTGCGGGCCGGATGCACCTTCCACATCGTTCCGAACATGAACCCCGACGGCAGCCGCCGCGGGCACCTTCGCACCAACGCGGTCGGCGTGAACCTCAACCGCGAGTGGCACGCACCGTCGGCCGAGAAGAGCCCCGAGGTGCTGTGCGTCCGCAATGCGATGGACGACTTGCCCCCCGATTTCGCGATGGACGTCCACGGCGACGAGGCGATTCCCGCCAACTTCCTCGCCGGCTTCGAGGGCATCCCTTCGCTCAGCGACCGGCAGCTGCAGCTGTTCAACCTCTTCGCCGAGACGCTCGAGCGCATCTCGCCCGACTTCCAGCGCAGCCAGGGCTATGAAATTCCGGCGCCGGGCGAGGCCAACATGAGCATGTCGACGACCCAGCTCGCCGAGCGCTACGGCTGCGTGTCGATGACCCTCGAAATGCCGTTCAAGGACAATTTCGATCTTCCGGACGAGGTCTATGGCTGGTCGCCGCAGCGCTCGAAATATCTCGCTTATGCCTGCCTCGATGCGCTCCACGCCGTGCTTCCGGATCTCAAGTCCGCCAAGGCGCAGCTGGCGGAGACCAAGCGCGAGAAAGTCCCCGTCTGATGCCAACGCTCGTGCTGCTTCGGCACGGACAGTCGCAGTGGAACCTCGAGAACCGCTTCACCGGCTGGTGGGACGTCGATCTTAGCGATCAGGGGATTGCCGAAGCGCGCGCTGCCGGAGAGCTGCTATGCGCCAAGGGGTTCGACTTCGACTTGTGCTTCACCAGCGTCCTCACGCGGGCGATTCGAACCCTCCACCTCGTTCTTCACGAAATGGATCAGCTGTGGCTTCCCGTCACCAAGAACTGGCAACTCAACGAGCGCCACTACGGCGGCCTCACCGGCCTCAACAAGCAGGAGATGATCGAAAAGGTCGGGGCCGAGCAGGTCAAGATCTGGCGGCGGTCCTACGACATCCCGCCGCCGCCGCTCGAGCCCGGCAGCCCGTACGATGTCAGCAGCGAGCGGCGCTACGCGGGCGTCGACGTCCCGCGGACCGAGAGCCTCAAGGACACGATCGCGCGCGTGGTTCCTTGTTACGAGGCCGAGATCGCGCCGGCGCTCGCGGCCCGAAAGCGGGTGCTCGTCGCGGCTCACGGCAACTCGCTTCGCGGAATCATCAAATATCTGTCAAACATCGGCGACGACGAGATCGTCGGGCTCGAGATCCCGACGGGCAAGCCGATCGTCTACGAGCTATCGGACGATTTGGCGGTGATCAGGCGATATTATCTGGAGGAAGCTGAGTTTAGGCGGCAGCTTAAACGCCGCTGAGGCGACTACGCTGCCGCTTTACGCCGGTACATTGCCTCATCGGCGCGCTCCATCACCGCTTCGGCGGTGTCGAGGGCGTCGATCATTCCGACCCCGATCGCGACGCTCAGGGGCAGAGCTTCGCCGTCGTGGACGAAATCGCTGGCGGAGATCTGGTCGATGAGCCGAGCCGCCGTTTCCTGCGCGTTCGCATCGTCTGAGCTTTCGAGCAGGATCCCGAATTCGTCGCCGCCGATTCGCGCGACGACGTCGCTGTGGCGAACGCCTTTCGACAGCAGTGCCGCGACCTGGATCAGCGCCTCGTCACCGGCGCGGTGGCCGAACGTGTCGTTGATCATCTTGAGGCCATCGAGATCGACGAACAGCATCGCCGCGTTGATCCCGTAGCGGTCGACTCGGGAGATGAGTCGCTCGAGCTCACGCATGAAGCCGCGCCGATTCGGCAGGTTGATGAGCGAATCCTGATGCGCGAGCTGGTCGAGTTGCTCGACCCTCTCCTGCAGCCGGGCGACCTTCGCCCTTAAAAGGCTGATCTCTTCGATCAGCCGATCTGGATCTTCGACGTCCGCGACGCCGGTTAGTTGGTCAGACATTGCCCCTGAGCCTTGCTCTTGTCTGTAACTTGTCCATAGCGCGAATCTACATCCCTGAAAACGCGGGAAATCTGCTGAGCCCAACTGCAACGCGAATCGTTGCAAGAAAGCTCCAATTGCCTAGCGAGAATCGGCACCGTAAACGAGCCGGCTCCTAACACTGGTTCAAGGCGGGACAATGACGGAGCCGCTCGTCGGCATCATCATGGGCAGCAGCTCCGACTGGGAAACGATGCGTCACGCGGCCGAGACGCTCGACCAGCTCGGCGTGCCGCACGAGACGAAGATCGTTTCCGCGCACCGGACGCCCAAGCGGCTCTACCAATATGCGCATTCGGCCAAGGACCGCGGCCTCAGGGTCGTGATCGCCGGAGCCGGCGGTGCCGCGCATTTGCCGGGAATGACCGCGTCGATGACCCCGCTTCCGGTGCTCGGCGTTCCAATCGAGACCCAGGCCCTGAAGGGCATGGATAGCCTGCTCTCAATCGTGCAAATGCCGGCCGGCGTCCCCGTGGGCACGCTGGCGATCGGCAAGTCGGGGGCGATCAACGCCGCTCTGCTGGCCGCGGCGATGCTCGCCAACGAGGATGTCGCGCTTGCCAAGCGGCTCGAAGCCTGGCGCGAAAAGCAAACCGGATCGGTGGCCGAAGCGCCGCAATGATTCCACCGGGTTCGACGATCGGGATCATCGGCGGCGGCCAGCTCGGCCGGATGCTCGCCATCGCCGCGGCCCAGCTCGGCTACAAGTGCAACATCTTCGACCCGCACGAGAATCCTTGCGCCGCCGATGTTGCCGCTTCTTTCACCCGCGCCGATTTTTCCGACATGGCTGCGCTTCGTGAGTTCGGCCGTGGCGTCGACGTCGCCACCTACGAGTTCGAGAATCTGCCGGTCGAAGCGCTCGACGTGCTCGGCGACAGGCTGAAGCCGTCGACCCGCTCGCTCGCCGTGGCACAGGACCGCGCCCGCGAGAAGGCCTTCATCGAAGGGTGCGGCGCCCGCGTTGCGCCATGGCGGCAGATCTCGAGCCTCGCCGACGTCACGGCCGCAGTGCTAAAGGTCGGCCTTCCGCTGGTCCTCAAGACCCGTCGCTACGGTTATGACGGCAAGGGCCAGGCCTGGGTCCGCTCACGGCGCGAAGAGCAGTCGGCGTTTGAGGCCATCGGCGAGGAGCCGGCCATCGCCGAGGCAGGCATTAACTTCCTCGCCGAATTCTCGGTCATCATTGCCCGCTGGGAGGATGGAGCCCATGTTTTCTGGGATTCGCCCGAGAACGAACATGGTGAGGGGATCCTCCGCCGCTCGAGCGTTCCCTGCAGCAAGCATTGCGCAGCGCAAGTCGCCGGAGCGCGCGAGGCTGCGCGTAAGATCGCCGATGCGCTGGGCCATGTCGGCGTGCTCACGGTCGAGTTCTTCGCGAGTGACAACGGGCCTTTGGTCAACGAGATCGCGCCGCGCGTCCACAACAGCGGCCACTGGACGATCGAGGGCGCGGTGACGTCACAGTTCGAGCAGCACATCCGCGCGATCTGCGGTCTTCCGCCGGGGCCAACCGACCTGACCGGCAGCGGCGCGGTAATGGACAATCTCATCGGCTCCGACGTCGAGCGCTGGCCCAAGCTGGTCGCTGAGCCCGGCCTCCACGTCCACATCTACGACAAGGGCGAGCCGCGGCCGGGAAGGAAGATGGGGCATACGACCAAAGTGATGCGCTAGGCGGCGCTTTTGCCCATTTGGTGCCCCTCGGTTCGAAGGGAGGGGGGAATAAGCGGCCGATCGCTTAGCGAATGTCCGCAGCGGGCTGGAAAATTCGAACTTAAGAAGCTCATCCGTTGGGACTGCTTTTGCGGCATAATTGACTCCAAGGCGGGTTGGCTTGATGGGACCGCTTGAGTTCCTCGTGCCGCGTAGCTCGTGAGCCGTGCGCTGGCCTAAAAGCGCACACGACGCACTTCAAAATTGGGGGAAGTCATGACGCAAACTCGCCGTCTCGCTGTCGCGCTTGGCTCGTTGCTTATGATTCTGGGAGGTCTGGAAGCATCGCCGGCATACGCACAGGAACAGGAGAATCCATCAACGCCCGGACAGATCGCCGATCCAAGTACATACCAGGGCAGCATGGAGATACAGCGCCAGTCCGATGCGCAGGACCAGCAATTTCGTGAGCAGCAATCCGCTCCGCAACAGCAATATTCTCAGCCGCAGCAGTCATACGGATCCAACGACTATGGCCGAAGCTCCGCGTCGTCTTACCGAGGTAGTGCGGCCCGTACTTCACGGCCGTCATCTCCGATGGTTGCAGCTTTCCAACGCGGAGATTTCGCGACGGTGCTCAAGATTCTTCGGCCCAAGGCGTTAGCCGGCGATCCCAGCGCCCAGCACAACCTCGGCTACATGTACGAGAAGGGATATGGGGTGCCGCACAATGGAGCCGTGGCCGCTAGTTGGTATCGAAAGTCGGCGAACCAGGGCAATCCCGACGGTCAGCTCGCGTTGGGCCGGCTTTATTTTGAAGGAGATGGGGTCGCTCGCAACCTCGTCGAGGCGTATAAATGGATGTACCTTGCGGGTCGCGGCACCTCGAAAGCTTTTGCCTATCTTCGGGTCATCGGCAACATGCTGACTTACGATCAGATGAGCGAGGCGATGCAGCAAGCGCAAAGTTGGAATCCGGTCACTCGCCACTGATTCTGATGTTCGAAATGGGTAGAAATCTGCCCTTAGCGACAGCTGCGGATCACTGCCCCTTCACCACCTCGAGAGGAATCCCAAGCGCGTCGAGTTGGGGCTTCACCTTGGCTGCATCGCCAATCACCACCCAAGTGAGCTTGCCGGGATCGATCGCCACCTTGGCAGCAGCGTCGAGCTGCGCCGCGGTGAGGCCGCGGTACCGGCTCGCGAGCGTCTCATAATAATTGTCGGGCCGGCGATAGAGCACGTTTGATTCCATCCCGCTCATCACCGCCGCGCTCGTTTCGAACTGCCCCGGAAGCTCGCGGGTCGCGCCGCTGATCGTGCGGTTCAATTCCTCCGGCGTCACGCCCTTACCATTGAGGAATGCGCTGATGTCGCCGCGCATGGCCGCGATCGACGGGCCGGTCTGATCGGTCTGGACCGGAGCATAGATGAGGTACGGCAACTGGTTCTGGACCCGGCTGACGAAGCCCTCGACGCCGTAGGACCAGTGCTTGGTTTCACGAAGGTCGGAGTTGAGGCGCGACAAAAAGGAGCCCCCGATCACGTCGTTGGCTTCCATCAGCGCGACCAGATCGTCGGTGCCCCGCACCGGCATGACCTCGCCGCCGAAGATCAAAGACTGCGGCGTGTTCGGCCGGTCGAGCAGCAGGATCTTCGCGGCCTGCGGCGCGACGGGCACGGCGAAATTCTTCGCCGGCTTCGGTCCCTTAGCGCGCCAGTCGCCGAAGCTCTTTTCGAGCAGCGGCATGACCTGCCCAAGCGTCGTATCGCCGACGACAAAGATCGTCGCGTCATCAGGCCTCAGCCAGGAATCGTGGAAAGCCGCGAGATCGGCGGAGGTCAGTTTCGCAACCGCAGCCGGATCGCCGCTGCCGGTGAAGGGAACGCCATAGGGATGAACGCTCCCGTAGAGGATCGGCGGCAATGTCCGGAGCGCCATTCCGACCGGCTGCTTGGCTTCTTCGGCGATCGCTGCCAGCTGCTGGTTGCGGACGCGGCTGACCTCCGCCGGAGCGAATGCCGGGTGGCGGACGATGTCGGACATGAGCTCGACCGACTGCGGCAGGTTCGATTTGAGCGCCGACAGGTAAACGCTTGAGCGATCCATGCTCGGCGCAGCCGTTATCGTCGCGCCGAGATTCTCCTTTGCATCGGCGATTTCGACCGAATTATATTTATCGGTCCCTTCGTCGAGCATTCCGAGCATGAAAGCCTGCGTCCCGAGCGCTGACTTCGGGTCGGACGCATTGCCGGCATCGAAGACGATCGACACGCGCACGACGGGAACACCCGCGCGGCGCGCGAACAGCACCGGGATTCCATTCGACAAAGTGGCGTGTTCGACCTTGGGGAAGACGAGATCCGCGATCTGTCCGACCGGCGGCAACTGCGAACGGTCGACCCCGGCCGTCGTGCTCGTTGCGGCGGATTTCGGCGCTGCGGTTACCTGCGCTCCGCGGCCCATTCCGGCCGTATCTCCGGCAAGCTTCGATTCCTCGTAGGGATCGCGCTTTCCGGGTTCGAGAGTGAAGGCGAACACCGGCCGTGACAGCCATTTCTTTGCGGCCGCCTGGACTTGTGCCGGGGTCAGCGCCGCTTCTTCCTCCAGCTCCTTCTTGTAGAAGCCAGGATCGTTGGCGAACACCGCGCCGCGCGCCAGCGCCACGGCTTTGCCGCCAAAGCCGCCAACAGACTCCAGCCCCTTGATCGTCGAGGCGATGTCCGAAGTCTTCGCGCGCTTCAGCTCCTCGGCGGTCGGCCCATTTCTGATGAAGTCGGAGACGATCGCATCGACCTGCTGTCCGACGAGCTTGGGATCGATGCCCGGCTTCACCGTGGCTTCGATGCTGAACTCGCCCACGCGCTCATATGAATCGACATCGGCGGATACGCTGACCGCGGTCTTCTTGTCCTTGACCAGCTGATTGTCGAGTCGGGAGCTGGCAAGCCCACCAAGGACGCTCGCGGCCATCTCCAGCGCCGCAGTGTCCTTGCCCGTAATGCCGGGCACCGCCCACATTCGGTAGATCGTCGTGTTCGCCACCTCGTCGTGGAAAATCTTGGTCACCTTCGCGGGCAAGGTCGGAACTGCTGCTGCCGCCGGAATGGACTTGGGTCCCGCGGGGATGTCGCCGAAATATTTCTCGACCAGCGGCCGGGCTTCGGCTGCCGTGATGTCGCCGGCAAGCACGAACACGGCATTGTTCGGACCGTAGTGCGAGCGGAACCAGTTCTTCACCACCTCAAGGCTTGCCTGGTCGAGGTCGCCCATCGAACCGATCACCGTGTGGTGATAGGGGTTGCCGACGGGGAACAGCGTCTGCTGGATCGAATATTGCAGGAGCCCGCCCGGCTCATTGTCGTCGCCCCGCTTTTCGTTCTGGACGACGCCGCGCTGGATATCGAGCTTGGACTGCGTGACCGCCGGAAGCAGGTGCCCCATGCGGTCGCTTTCCATGAACAAAGCGCGATCGAGCGCCCCCTTCGGCACCGTCTCGAAATAATTGGTCCGGTCGAAATTGGTCGTTCCGTTGAGGTCGGTCGCGCCGATCGACTGCATCGGCCCGAACCAGCTGGTGTCGCTGTGCTCTGATCCGCCGAACATCAGATGCTCGAAGAGGTGCGCGAAGCCGGTACGTCCGGCCGGCTCGTCCTTGGAGCCGACATGGTACCAGACGGAAAGTGCAACGACCGGCGCCTTGTGGTCCTCGTGGACGATGACCTTGAGGCCATTCTTGAGCGTGAAGGTCGAATAAGGAATCGACACATCCTTGACGAGCGCCGAGATCGGCGCGCCCTGCGGCAGCTCCGCCGCAAGCACAGGCGGCGTGAGCATGGTTGCAACAGTGAACAAGGCGACTTTGCTGAGGTAACGCATCAGCTTGAATTCTCCGGCTAAATTCCGAGCAGCGGGCGGACCTTAACGGCGGCGCCGAGTGACGCAACCGTGGAGCCTCAGTCGTCGGCATTTTTCGATCAACGGATGCGGAATTTTCAGCGCCTCTCGCACAGCCTGCTTCGACGCTGCTAAGCTGGCGGAAGTGACCGACC
>JANWLR010000068.1 GCA_025450755.1 Sphingomicrobium sp.
GACCCTCGGCGACCCGATCGGTCGTTTTCATCGGACCTTCGCGGTGGTCTTCACGATGGTGTTCGGCACTCTCGATCAGGCTCTGTCTGCGGCCCGAGGCCTGCATGTCGTCATGCCAGTATCCACCATCGCCGCGACCCTGCCGCTCGGCAGCGAGGGCTACGAGAATCACGTCAACGAGCGCGGCGAGCGCTACGTCTGGTTGCCGCCCTTTGTGATCGACCGACTGCGCTTCCTGCGGCGGGTCCGCGGAGAGCTACAGCGACGTGATCCTGCGGCTCGCGGCTCAGAAATAAGCCGCGAAGGCCGCCAACGCCGAAGCTGCCGCTCTGTGCCTGCTACTTGAAACGGCACTTCGTACCCACGATCAGCGCGGTAAGTCGGTGAAATGGCTGATACCGCGCCGGACTCTTCCGTTTGTTTTTCAGCACTAGCGCCAAAGTTGTGTTATTCTTGAATTCGACAAGAACGGGTGCCCGGTCGCCGGCGCTGCGCCACTTTCCGATGGCCGCCTCTTTTCAGAACGCGCCCTCGTGAGGGAGGTATCATGACGTGTCGGCTTAGAGGAATTGCAGTCGCTGGGCTATTGGGCCTAGGCGCAACCTTGCTCATGGACGGGGGGGCCCACGCCGAGCCGGGAGTCTTCGACGACCGGATCGTGTTCGGACAATCGGCGGCCTTCGACGGGCCCGCGGCGGCGCTGGGTCTCGGCATGCGGGAAGGCATTCTCGCCTCCTTCAACGAGGCCAATGCGGCCGGCGGAATTAACGGTCATAGGCTAGAGCTGGTCTCCTACGACGACGGATACGAGCCGGAAAGAGCGATTGCCAACACCAAGCGCCTGATCAGCGAAGGGGTGTTCGCGCTGATCGGCGAGGTGGGCACGCCCACTTCCAGCGCGGTGCAGCCGATCGCCGCAGAGGCAGGGGTGCCGTTTATCGGGCCGTTCACGGGCGCCGCCTTCCTCCGCAACCCCTCCCTCGGCAATGTGATCAACGTTCGTGGATCGTATGACCAGGAGACGGAGGCCTGGATCGAGCGCCTCACCACTGACCTCGGGGTGTCGCGGATCGCCATCCTGTACCAGGACGACACCTTCGGTCGCGCCGGGCTCTCGGGCGTCTCGAAGGCGTTGGAAAAGCGGGGCATGAAGCTGGTCGCCGAAGGCACTTACGAGCGCAATACGACCGCGGTGAAGATGGCGCTGCTGGAGATTCGCAAGGCGGATCCAGAGGCTATCGTTATGGTCGGCGCCTACAAGCCGAGCGCCGAGTTCATCAAGCTGGCGCGCCGGCTGAAGCTGAACCCCGTGTTCGTCAACATCTCATTCGTCGGGGCCAACGCCCTCGCCAAGGAACTCGGCAAGGACGGGAAAGGAGTGGTGGTGACGCAGGTCGTGCCATTCCCCTGGGACGTGAGCATCCCGCTCGTGGCCCGGTACCAAAAAGCGCTCAAGGCAACGAATGCGGACGCGCAGATCGGTTTCGTGTCGCTCGAGGGGTACATGGTCGGCCGATTGGTTGTCGAAGCCTTGGGGAAGGTGAAAGGTCCGGTTACGCGGGCGGGTTTGCTTTCGACCATCAAGGAGGTCGGCACTTTCGATCTGGGCGGGATCACATTGACCTACGGCGCGGACGACCATCAGGGCATGGACAAGGTCTTTCTTACCGTGATCCAGGCGGATGGAAGCTTCAAGCCGATTGACCACCTGGAGCGCTGAGATGAGCTGCGGGCGCGGCACGTGTCGCCTCTTCGCCGAGCGGCGCCGACCCGCGGCTATTGACGACACGCCGTCATGAACGCGGCGGATCACGAGCCTGCCGGTGCCGCCCTCGTCGAGGCGGAAGCCTCGAAGTCGGCGGCCACGGGTCGCAAGCGCGACGGCAAGGCGCCGTATGGCATCAAGGCTAAGCTGTTTCTGGCGTTCAGCGGTATGGCCATGTTGACCTGCGGCGCCAGCGCGGTCGCGTGGTATGCTTTCACCGACATTGACCGGTCGGTAGCGCGGATCACCACGGAGAGCATCGTCGGCATGACGGCTTCGCTCCGTCTCGCCGAGAAGAGCGCCGAGATCACGGCGACGGCTCCCGCCCTCATCGCGAGCCGCAACGAAAAGGAGCGGGTTCAGGAACAGGGGAGGCTCGCTCAGAGGCTAAATGAACTCTCCACCGTGATCGAGGGACTGAAGTCTACAGGCGTGGCCAAGGCGAGGCTCGCCAATCTGATCGAGATCGAAGGCAAGATCCCAACCGAGCTCAAGGCGCTGGACGGCGCTGTCGAGCAGCGCCTGCGAACAAGCGCGCAGAGGGAGGCCGCCGTCGCCGGTCTTGCCGCCCTGCACGCCAAGTTCCAGGACGCTCTGGAGCCCTTGGTGGATGACGCCGGTTTCGATCTAGTGACCGCCAGCGAGGACATGACCGCCAAGAGCAAGGAAGCGGTCACAGGCCTTGTCGAGGGCGGGGTGAATGCCTTGCAGGCGCTGCTGACCCTGCGCGCGGACGGCAATCTGGCAGCCGGATTGCTGAGCGAGGCGGCGCATGTCGACGATCCGGCCTTGATTCAACCTATCCGCGAGCGGTTCTCGGCGGCAGCCGCGGCGATCGAGCGGAATCTCGAGAAATTGCGCCCATCGCCGGAGAACGAGCGGCTGCGTAAGTCGAGCGAGGTGCTGATTACGCTAGGCGGCGGCGCGGACAGCGTTTTCGAGATCCGGCTCCAGGAGCTCCGGGCGGCGGACGACTCGCGGCGCTCGCTCCAGGCCAAGCGGGAGGGAAGCACGGCGGCGGTGGAGGCGGCGCAGCGCGCCCTGCGTGAGACGCTCGCGCCCATGGTCGACGACGCGGGCTTCAACCTCGTGACGACCAGCGAGGATGTGACAGCCAAGAGCACGGACGCAATCGCCAACCTGGTCGAAGGCGGGGTGGGCAACCTCCAAGTGCTGCTGACACTGCGCGCCGAGGGCAACCTCGCGGTGGGTCTGCTGAACGAGGCCGCGGGCGTGCCCGACCCGAGCTCGCTGCAGCCCCTAAAAGAGCGTTTTGTCGCTGCGGCGAACCACGCGGAGAAACTGCTCGCACGGCTTCCCTCCGCAACCAATGACGGTTCGCTCACGGGCATCACGGAAGCGCTGATTGGCTTCGGCGCGTCCGCGGGAAACATCTTCGATCTACGCCGTGAGGAGCTGCGCCAGATCGCGGCTGCTCAGGCTTCTCTGCAGGCGAACAACTCGCTTGTCCTTGAACTTAGCAAGGAAGTGGCGGAAATCGTCGTGAACGCCCAGAACAGCAGCGATGCCGCGGCGCTCCGCACCGCCCAGGCCATCGGCAACGGCCGGCTTCTGCTTCTCCTCATCACTGCTCTCAGCGTACTGGGGGCGAGCCTCATCGCACTGCGGTATGTGGCGCCCCGGATCGTCAGACCCATCGAGAGGATAACCGCGGCGATGAGCGGCCTGGCCGGGGGCGACACGTCGATCGACGTGCCGGGTCGCGACCGCAGCGACGAGATCGGCCGAATGGCCGACGCGCTCGGAGTCTTTCGGGACGCGGCTATCGAGCTCCAGAAGTCAAACCAGAGGGAGATTCGCGAAGGTCGTCGGCGATTTGCGGTCGCGATCGAGAGCATTTCTGAAGCGTTCTCGCTCTATGACAGCGAAGATCGCCTGGTCGTGTCCAACGGCAAATATCGAACGCTTCTCTACTCCGGCACCGACGCAGAGATAGCGCCCGGCATGTCGTTCGAAAGCATCATTCGACGCGCCGCAGAACGAGGCTACATCAAGGATGCCGAGGGCAAGGTCGAGGACTGGGTCCGAGAACGCATCGCGCAACACCGACAACCGAGCGGCCCGCACGTCCAGCAGCGCGGCGACGGTCGCTGGATTCTAATAAGCGAGCGCAAGACCGACGACGGAAGCACGGTCGCCGTCTACTCCGACATCACAGAATTGAAGCAGCGTGAGAACCAGCTGGCCGACAAGACAAGGGCTTTGGAGCAGCTTTCGAGCCAGCTCGCAAAATACCTCTCACCTCAGGTTTATCAGTCGATTTTCAGTGGAAAGCAGGAAGTCAAAATCGCGAGTCGCCGGAAAAAGTTGACTGTCTTCTTCTCGGATATCGCGGGCTTCACTGAAACGACCGAGAGGCTGGAGTCAGAGGACCTGACGCGGTTGCTGAACCACTATCTGACCGAAATGTCGGCGATCGCACTCACATATGGAGCAACGATCGACAAATATGTCGGTGACGCCATTGTCATCTTCTTTGGCGATCCGGAGACGCGCGGCGTAAACGAGGACGCCCTCGCCTGCGTCGAGATGGCCATCGCCATGCGGAAAAGGATGCGCGAGCTGCAAGAGGTGTGGCGGGCGTCGGGCATCGAAAGGCCCCTTCAGTGCCGGATCGGAATCAACACCGGATTCTGCACGGTCGGGAACTTCGGCAGCGAGGATCGGATGGACTACACCATTGTCGGCGGTGGCGTGAACCTTGCATCGCGGCTCGAGGCTGCGGCCACGCCAGGCGAGATCCTCGTGTCGTATGAAACTTACGCAGCCGTTCGCCAGCGGATTCACTGCGCGGAGCGAGGACCCATATCCGTCAAGGGCATCGCCTACCCCGTGGCCACCTATCAAGTCGTTGACGCCTATGAGAACCTCGGCGTGGAACGCGGATTCATTCACGAGGAACGCCCCAGCCTCAGACTCGACCTCGATCTCGACGCCATGTCCGCTGATGATCGGAGTCTCGCGGCCGCGGTGTTACGCGAAACGCTGGATCGGCTGTCCGCGCTCGACTGAGCTACCTCGCCGCGGCCATAGGCCACAAAAGCGGTCGTTCTTGTGATTCGGCGGTGCAGGATAGCACAGCAATCGGGTCGCGGTTTCCCACGCTTCGGCCGGTCCGACTTCTCGTTCGCGCCAATGTCCTCGGCAAACGCCTTGCAGACAATCCGCGCTCCACGGTCGAAGACATCGCCGCCCATGAAAACATGGGCGAGCCCTACGCCGCTGGCTTGATCCGCTCACCTCGCACAAACTGATCGCCGACACGCGCTTGCCGCTGGCGCGCTCAGCGCGCAACGCCTGGCCCAACCACCCGGCGTGACACAACGCCAGCACTCGCTTGCCGTCGCGCATCGTGGCTCATAGCGAAGCCGCTCGGTTTGCAGCCTCGATCTCCCCGGTGGCGAATCTCTTTGGCCCAATCGCGAGTGTCCGCAAACGGTCGATTTCACCCATTCGCCCGGCCGTCGGCGAACGTCCGCTATTTGCGCGAAGCGGCCGACTGGAGTCGACGCAAAGCGGACGCCGCGGATCGCGACGACCATCGCCTTGGGCTACCGGACAACGGGACCCTTCGTCGAATCCGGACCAGTCGGGAACCCCTCCGCGCGGATGGCGTCCAGCGCCTCGTGAAGCGTCGGGAAAATTCGCCCATCTCCGACGACCGCGGCGAGGCGGTGGCGTCTCATATCCGACAGCAGGTAACGGTTGACGCGGCCGAAGACGGCGCGAACCCCTTTGCGATTGAGATCTTCCAGCAAACTGCGGATGGTCTGCGCCGCCGAAAGGTCCACGTCTCCGATCGCTTCGGCGTCGAAGACGAGCCATTGGACCGGTGCAGGCGCCTTTTCGACGAGCTCCCGTACCTCATCGGCAAAATGATCGGCGTTCGCATAGAAGAGATCGGCACCGTACCGGTAGACGATCAGTCCCGGCTCGGTCTGCAGCCCCGGCTGAGCCGGCGCCGGTTCCCACCGCCCGCTCGCGTCCGGAACGAGCACCATCGAATGGGCCTCATAGCTGTGGCGAACGTGCCGCACGAGCGAGAAGCCGATTGCAAAGAGGATGCCTTGTTCGACGCCGACCGCAACGACCGCGACGGCGGTCGCTGTCGCCAGCATGAATTCGCCGCGGCTCTCCTGAAGGATGCCTCTGAGGCCCGCGATGTCGACCATGCCGACCGCAATCGTGAACACGATGCTCGCCAGCACGCAGTGCGGCAGATATTGCAGCGGGCCCGTCAGGAACAGGAGGACAATGAGAACGATCGCGGAGAAAGCAAGCTGCGCGATTTGGCTTCGCGCGCCCGCCCCGTCCGCCATCGCGGTCTGCGTCGGACTGCCGTTGACGACGAACGCCCCGCTGACCGCTGCGGCGGCGTTTGCAGCCGCGAGGCCGAGGATGTCGGCATTTTCGTCGACCCGTTCCTGATGCCGAATCGCGTAGACGCGCGATGTGGCTGCGCTCTGGGCAATGATCATCACGAAGCACGATAGTGCGACAGGCAGGACGGCCAGCGTTTCGCTCCAGCTGACGCTGGGCAGCCTCAGCGAGGGCAACCCGCCCTGGACCGGCCCGATGACCGAAAAACCGTGTTCCGAAAGGTTCAGGCATGCGCTTGCTGCGATCGTTCCAACCACCACGATGAGTGAAACCGGGAATTTCGGCGCAAATCTCTTACCGAGCAGGATGCTGGCGACGACAAAGAGCGAAAGGCCGAGCCGGCGCAGATCAAGCGACGGCAGGCCTTGCGCGAGCACCCAGAGCTGCACCAGGCTTCGCCGCGCCTTGACGGTCACCCCGAGCATGTCGCCAAGCATCGCGATGCCGACCTGAAAGCCGACGCCGGCGAGAAACCC
>JANWLR010000069.1 GCA_025450755.1 Sphingomicrobium sp.
ACCGTCGCCGATGACATCGAGGCCGAGCGCGAGCGCGTCTACTCTGCGTTTCGCAAGATGCGCGAACAGATCGACAACATGGCTCGCGAGGCGGAATTCGGGCTTGCCGGCGAACACCAGGAGATCCTCGAGACCTACCGTATGTTCGCCTATGACGAAGGCTGGTCGCGCCGGATAAATGCAGCAATCGACAGCGGCCTCACCGCCGAAGCCGCGATCGAGCGAGTCCAGCAGCGCACGCGCTCCCGGATGCAGGATATCGACGATCCCTTGCTGCAGGAGCGGATGCACGATCTCGAGGACCTCTCGAACCGGCTGCTTCGAATTGTGTCCGGCCGGATGGGCACGGCGGCTCAGACCGGGCTGGCCCATGATTCGGTGCTCATCGCCCGCAACCTCGGACCGGCGGAGCTGCTGGAATATGACCGCCGGCGGCTCAAGGCCGTGTTGCTCGAGGAAGGCTCGCTGACTTCGCACATGACGATCGTCGCGCGGGCGATCGGCATTCCGGTGATCGGCCGGCTCCACGACATTCGTCACAGCGTCGAGGAAGGCGAGACCATCCTGGTCGATGGCGACAATGGCAGCGTGATCATGCGCCCGACGCGTCATCTTACCGCCGGCTTTGAACATCGCATGACGTTGAGCCAGAAGCGCCGCGCCGAGTTCGCGGCGGTTCGCAACCTCCCCGCAAAGACGGTCGACGGCGTGCAGGTAAGCGTGATGGTCAATGCTGGCCTTGCCGAGGATGCCGCGACGATGCCGATGAGCGGCGCCGACGGAATTGGCCTGTTCCGCACCGAGTTCCAGTTCCTCGTTTCGGCGACGCTGCCGGGCCGCGACCGGCAACTCAGGCTCTACACCAAGGTCCTCGAGGCGGTCGGCGATCGCCCGGTGGTTTTCCGAACGGTCGACATCGGCGGGGACAAGGCGCTTCCCTATCTCACGGACGACGCCGAGGAGCAGGCGGAGAATCCGTCGATGGGCTGGCGCGCGCTGCGGCTATCGCTCGACCGCTCGACGCTGATGAAGGCGCAGGCGCGCGCGCTGATCGAGGCGTGCGCCGGCAAGGTATTGCGGGTCATGTTCCCGATGATCTCCGAGCCTTGGGAGTATGAGGAAGCTCGCGCCTTGTTCGAGGAGCAGGTTGAGTGGGCTCGCAAGAGGCACCGCAAGCTCCCGAAGCGCATAGAGTTCGGCGCCATGCTCGAGGTGCCAAGCCTCGCCGAGATGCTCGACCAGCTTCTGCCGCGCGTCGATTTCATTTCGATCGGGACGAACGATCTCACCCAGTTCCTGTTCGCCGCGGACCGTTCCGACCCGCGGCTCGCGCAGCGCTATGATTGGTTGAGCCCGGCGATCTTGCGTTTCCTGAAGCGAATTCTCGACCAGTGCAGCGCCTTTGAAGTGCCAGCGCGAATCTGCGGCGAAATGGCTGGCCGTCCGCTGGAGGCGATGGCGTTGATCGGCATTGGTGCCGAAAAATTTTCGATCACTCCGGCTGCAGTTGGTCCTTTAAAAGCAATGGTCCGCTCGCTCGATGCGGCTTTGATCCGTCGCCGGATGGACCAACTGCTCGCCCGTCCTCCCAAGGACATGCGCAAGGCGCTCGGCGATTGGGCGCGAAGGCATTCCGTCGTAATCGGTTAGGGGTAGTTGACACTCGCTTCCGACCACTCAAACAAGGGCCATGGCAAAGCGCGATCCCGAACCTGAGCCGTTCGACGACGAACAGCTCGAAGCCGAGCTTCCGCCGGTCGGTGAGCGGCTACGCGCCGCGCGCGAGGAAAAAGGCCTGAGCCTCGAGGATTTGGCGGCTCAGACACGAATCCCGCAGCGCCACCTTGCGAGCATCGAAACCGGCGATTGGGAAAATCTTCCCGCACCGACCTACACGATCGGATTCGCGAAGAATTATGCGGCTGCCGTCGGGCTCGACCGCACGGAGATCGGCAACCAGCTGCGCGAAGAGATGGGGGGGCAACGCTTCGCCTCGAACGCTGCCGATGTGTTCGAACCTGCGGACCCGCGGCGTACCATGCCCAGGTCGCTCGTCCTCGGCGCAATCGCGGCGGTGCTGGTGCTCATCGTGCTCATGACCTGGCTCAACAATCGCTCGCTGCAGCCGGACAATGAGTCGGCGCAGCAAGCTGCTCAGTCCGAGACGCCGAGCCAGCAAGCGGCTCCCGCGACACGAGCACAAGCACCCGCTCCAGCGGCCGCGTCCGTGCAAGGGCCCGTCGTTCTTGCAGCCACGGCGCCTGCGTGGATCCAAGTGACCGACCAGGGCAAGACCTTGTTCGAGGGCATGTTGCAGCCGGGACAGACATATGCCGTGCCGGCGGCCGCGGCTGCACCGATGCTCAAGGCCGGAAAGCCGGAGGCGCTGACCGTCACGGTGGGCGGTGCGACGGCGCCCCCCATCGGCCCTCCCGGCAAGGTCACGACGGTCAGCCTTGCGCCTGCCGCGTTAATGAAAGGTCCAGCGGCACAGGCTCCGACCCCGCAACCGTCAGCCGCGGCTCCGCTTGCTCGGCCTGCGCAGCCTCGTCAGCAGGCTCCCGCCGCCGCGGCGATGCCGCCCGCGCCTGCTGCAACGACGGCGACGACGAATAGAGGGGAATAGATTCATTGGCGGGAAAGCTGCCGTCGGTCACAGTCGTGATTTGCTAAGCGTGGGGAAATGTTCGTGAAATCTCGCCTGATCACCGCTCTCGCGGCGAGCGCCGCCGTCGCTCTCGTTCCTTCAGTGGCGCTTGCACAACGCCAGCAGCAGCCGACTCCCGAACAGCGCATCGACCGCCTCGAACGGCAGGTCCAGCAGATGCAGCGGCAGGTCTTCCCAAAGGGACGGCCCGCGGACACGGCGGGCTTCGCGGATGACCCGGCCGCGACTCAATCTTCGGTCGTCACGCTCGACCAGCGCCTGGATGCGCTCGAGAAGCAGATGGCGGATCTGGTCCGTGCCTCGGAGGACAACGGCAATCGTCTGCGGTCGGTTGAAACCGGCATCGGGCAGATGAAGAACGACGAAGACCAGCGCATCTCGGCCCTCGAGCAGCGGATAGCGGCGGCAGCAGCAGCGCCCGCCGCACCGGCCGAAGCGACTCCTGAACCCTCCCCGCCGGCCGCAAAGGGCAAGACGCCCGCGCCGAAGACGCCGGCAAAGAAAACGGCCCAAGCTGCTCCTGCGGAGGGCGGCCCGGCGCCGGCTGCTGCCGAGGCAATGCCCGCCAGCGATCCGGGCGAGGATGCTTATTCGCAAGGCTTCCACCAATGGGAAGCCGGGCAGTACGATCAGGCGATCAGCACGCTGAAGGCCTTCACTCAGGCCTATCCGACTCATCGCCGAATCAGCTACGCGAACAACCTTATCGGCCGTGCGCTGTTGGACAAGGGTGACGCCCGGGGGGCGGCTTCGGCGCTGCTTGCGAATTACCGCACCAATCCGTCTGGCGAGCGTGCACAGGACAGCCTCTATTATTTGGGCCAGGCGCTGATGAAGCTCGGCCAGCCCGGGCAGGCGTGCAAGGCCTATGCCGAGCTCGATGCGGTCTATGGGGCCAAAGTCCGCCCCGACCTCAAGAAGCTGGAGGCGGACGGCAAGGCTCAAGCACAGTGCAGCTGATGTGCTAAGACCGTCGGGATGGTTCCCGAACAGGCCCTGGTCGATCGTTTCGCTTTTGAGCTCGATTCGCTGATCGCGCCGGGCCCGCCGATTGGCATTGCGGTTTCGGGCGGACCGGACAGCCTAGCGCTTCTGCTCCTCGCTGCTGCGGCTAGACCGGGCGCAGTTGAAGCGGCCACGATCGATCATGCGCTTCGCGCTGGCGCGCGCGACGAGGCGGAGATGGTCGAGTATCGGTGCCGCGAGCTCGGCGTGCCCCACTCGATCCTCACCGCGCGCTGGGACGACACTCCCGAGACCGCGATTCAGGAGCGGGCACGCAACGAACGGTACCGGTTGCTCGGCTATTGGGCGGAGGAGCGCGCGCTTGCCGGCATTGCAACTGCCCATCACGCGGAGGATCAGGCCGAGACGATACTGATGCGCCTCTCCCGCGGCTCCGGCGTTCGTGGTCTTGCCGGGATGCGGCCCAAGTCGGTCGCTCCGGGAGCGCACGTCAGGGTCGTGCGGCCGCTGCTCGGCTGGCGTCGCTCAGAGCTCGAGGCAATCTGCATCGCAGCGGGTGTCGCGCCTGCGCGCGATCCGAGCAACGAGGACGAAAGGTTCGAGCGAGTGCGCGTCCGCCGCGCGCTTGCTGGAGCCGGTTGGCTCGATCCGTCGGCGATCGCTCGCTCCGCGGCCAACCTCGCCGATGCGGATGAGGCGCTGAAGTGGGCTTGCGATAACGAATGGCGTCGCGCCGTCGACGAGCGGCGGGAGCGCATCGCTTATCGTCCGAACGATGCGCCACGCGAGATTGTCCGCCGGATTGTTGGCCGCGCGCTGCGCGAGCTCGCGACTGAAGGCGAAGCTGAGCTGCGTGGCGGCGAGCTTGACCGAATGCTCGCAACGCTCGCGAAGGGCGGCACCGGGACGTTGCGCGGCGTGCAGTGCAGCGGCGGGGCGGTCTGGCACTTCGAAAGGGCCGCTCCGCGCCGCTGAAATGCGCGTCAACCGATATGGGCGCGATAGAAGGGCAGCAGCTCGGCCCAGGCTCGCTCGGCCTCCTTTTCGTCGTAGGTTTGGCTCCCTGCTACGGTCCAGCCGTGATTGGCGGACGAAATCTCGACCCTCGCTGGCCGGCGCGCCGTAGCGAACGCCGAATCCAGCTGTTCCTTCTCCTTGGGCATGCGTTCGGCATCGTTTTTGGCAATGATGACTAGAAACGCTGCCCGGGTCTTCGGGATGAGCAGGTGCGGGCTCGAAGGCTTGTCGGTGACCAATGCACCCGGATGGAACGTCGCGACCGCCCCGACCCGATCGGGCCGAACGGCGGCCGTCCGGAAGGAGATCGGTCCGCTCATGCAATAGCCCTGCACGGCGGCCTTGCGCTTCCTGTCGGTTTGCGGCTGCGCATCGAGGAAGGTGACATAGGCGGCGGAATCGCGATCGACCATCTCGTCGGTCAATCCGTTCCGGAATGCACTAATTCGCTCCAAGTCGCTCTTGCTGTTGAAGTCGAACGGTCCTTCAACGATCGGCGCCTTCTGGGCGCGATAATAAGGGTTCGGGACGAGCACGACATAGCCCTGTGCCGCCAGCCTCTTTCCCATTTCGCGGAACACGGGCCTCAATCCCAGGATGTCGGGCCACATCAGGACCGCGGGCCAGCGACCCTTTCCCGAGGGGTAAAAGAGGGCCGCATCAGCACTTCCATCGGCTGTCTTTACCGAGACCTGCTTCTCCGTGACGGGCTTGGCGCCGGGGTCCTCGGCGAAGACCGGGACCGCCATCCCGCTACTGGCCGCGACCGCACCGATCGTCAGCAGGACTGTCCGTCTCGTGACTGACGTGTCCGCAATGAAGCCCTGATGGTTGCCGTCACCGCACATTTTCGCCTCCTTTGTCGCTGTTGGAGCATGCTTCGACAAAAAGCGGCTCTCGCGCAATCACCGCTTCACTCGCTGCTCACCGCTGACTAGGTTCGCCAATCTTTCGGAGGGGATGGAAATGCGCCAACTGCGTTGCTTGCTCGTCGTCGCGGCGGTCGCCGCCCTTTCACCCGCGATCGCCGTCTCCGCGCAGCCGGCTCCCGCTGCAGCATCCATAGCGAACAGCGAGGACGCGCGGCTCACGCAGTTCCTCGACGCCGAATTCGCGCAGGACCTCAAGCTCAGGCCGCAACAGGCGACCCGCCTCGGAATCAAGGAAGGCGAGGACAAGCTGGACGACATCAGCGACTCCGCCCAGCTGCAGCGGCTCGAGGCGCGCCGTGCGAGCGTCGTGCGAATGAAGGCCGAATTCGACCGCTCGAAGCTTTCGCCCAAGGGGCAGGCCAATTACGACATCTGGGAGACCGAGCTGCAGCGGATGGAGCTGCAGTACAAATACCGGCGCTACCAGCCGCCCTTCTATTCCTTCCTCTATTCGGTTCACTCGCAGCTGCCCGACTTCATGATCAACACGCATACGGTGAGCGATGCGGCGGACATGCGCGCCTATAATGCGCGGCTGCGTGCCATTCCCGCCGTGCTCGATACGGCGATTGCGCAGACGAAGCTGTCCGACGCGCAGGGGATCCGGGCGCCGAAGTTCGAAATCGAGCGGGTCATCAACGGCAGCAAGGTGATCATCACCGGCGCACCGTTCGACAGTGGCAAGGAATCGCCTCTCTGGGCCGACGCCAAGGCCAAGGTCGGAAAGCTCGTCGCAGCCGGCAAGGTCGCGCAGCCGGAGGCCGACGCGCTGCTCGCCGACGCGCGTAGCTCGCTGCTCGCGATGAAGCCGGGCTATGAGCGGGTGATCGCATGGGCGACAAGCGAGCTTCCGACCGCGCCGAGCGGCCGCGTCGGAGCGATCTCGCTTCCGGGCGGTGTCGATTGGTATGCGACGGCGCTAAAGCTGAACACGACCCTCGATCTGACTGCTGCGCAAATCCACCAGATCGGCCTCGACGAGCTGAAGCGGATCGAGGGAGAGCAGGACGCGCTTGCCCGCAAGGCGGGGTTCAAGGATCGCCTGGCCTTCTACGCCGACCGTGCCAGGCGCTTTCCGCCGCTCCCCTGGACCGACGCATTGCGCACCGAATATCTCAAGCGCGCGAACGGCATCGTCGCGCACAACCGCTCCTTGCTCCCGGAGCGCTTCTACAATTTGCCGAAGTACCGCGCCGAGGTCATTCGCGAGCCTTCGTTCAGCGAAGTCGCCGGCGGCGCCGCGCATGCCGCTCCGCCGAGCCCCGACGGAGTCCGGCCCGGACGCGTCTATGTGCACCTGCTCGGCAAGACGCCCGATCCGGCAATGGTGACCGATCTCATGTGCCACGAGGGCATTCCCGGGCACGTGATGGCCGGCGACATCCAGGTGCGGCAGACCGGGACGCCCAAGTTTCGCCGAGCCGGCGGCTATGTCGCTTTCAACGAGGGCTGGGCGCTCTATGCCGAGCAGCTGTGCAAGGAGATGGGCGCTTATCCTGACGTCGCCGACGACTTCATGCACCTCGATCAGGAGCATTTCCGGGCTGCGCGGCTGGTCGTCGACACAGGCATTCATGCGCTGGGTTGGACCGAGCAGCAGGCCGTCGATTACATGATCAACACGGGCCGCTTGTCTCCGGACGAGGCGCGATCGGAAGTCCGCCGCTACATCACGCTCCCGGGGCAGGCGACCGGCTACAAGATCGGGATGCTCGAGATCATGAAGCTCCGTCACAAGTCGGAGGCGGCGCTGGGGCCGAAGTTCGATGTGAAGGCGTTCGACGACCTCATCATCAGCGATGGCTCGCAGCCGCTTCCGGTGCTCGACCGGCGCGTGGACGAGTGGATCGCGGCAAACGGAGGATCGGCGCGTCCCGAGCGGGGCTAGAGCCGCTACCGACCCGCAGCCGGGTTTATTCGTAGACCGCGCGAGCCTGTCACTCGTTGTGAGGACGAAGCATCGACACGATCACGCGCGAGAACATGACGACGGATGAGCCGAGCAGGCCGACCAGCCCGAGCAAGTAGAGGGCCTCGATCCGCCCTGCCGGGATATCAAGCACGCAAAGAGCAAAGGCAGACAAAGCAAGCATCGTGCAGGCAGTGTTCGCAACGAGGCCGCCAATGCTGAATCCTGGCAAGCCCCGGATCCTCCGTGCGCGTCCGACGCTAATCGGCGCGAGGCCGATGATTGCGATCACAGCGATCAGCGCCGACGCTCGGACCGCCAGCCGATCATCCAGCACAAAGCCGTCAAGCGTCGCCGGGAGAAGTGCGAGCAAAGTCGCGCAAAGGCTCGCCGAAAGCATTGAGCCAAGGCGCATCGCATCCACCCCGGCGTGATCGCCACCTCTCCGCTGGCCCAGGCCGGTCGCCAGGCTTCCGAATCCCGCGAACGCGGCCGCAACCGGCGCGATCATCACATAGAGCTCGAACGGATCAGTCGCCATCTGCCGCCCCCCGGTCGGTTTGACGATGCTAAGGCAGCCTGCGTCCCCTTTCCACCCATTGCTGATACCGGCTGTAAAGAGTTTTGTGTCTATCCGATCCGGCGATCATCTTGGTTCGAAACACTTTCCCGTCACTCGATCAAGCTGGGAGGGGACGATGAAGCCATATATAGTCGGAGCTATATGCGTTTGGTTCATTTGCGGTATCGTCGGCGCCGCAATGCTCGGTCAGCAGCGCATCGACATTCCAACAATTGCCGGCGGCCCAATCGCCCTTTGGAACGGTTTCAATAAGCCGACGAATTAGGCCTTCCGTCCGTTCGACTGTTTACAACTGTAATCGAATCGATTACAGGCGTAATCGAAAGGACGGGCCGTGGATACGCGAGTCAGCGACGCCGAGCTGGAAGTCATGGAGGTGCTCTGGGCAAGTCCTCATCCGCTCACCGCGACCGACGTAGCGGAGCGAATCCCGTCAGAGCGCGGGTGGTCGCTCGCGACCGTGAAAACGATGTTGTCGCGCCTGTCGGCGAAAGGCGCGATTCGCTTCTCGGAGGAAGGTCGCCGCTATCTCTACACTGCGGCAATTGCCCGCGATTCCTATGTCGGCCGCGAATCCCAGCGGTTCGTCGATCAATTGTTCGGCGGTCGTTTATCTCCGCTTGTCGCTCGTCTCGCCGAGGCAGATGCGCTCGATAAAGACGATATCGCCGCCATCGAAAGGATCCTTAAGGAGCTCAAGTCATGACCGACTGGCTCTTGCATACGCTGGTCGCCACGTCGGGCCTGATCGTTCTGGTCTTGGTCGTGCGTGAACCCGTCAGGAAGCGATTTGGATCGCGCGTCGCCTACGGGCTGTGGCTGATCCCCGTGGCACGGCTGTTCATGCCTACGCTGACGCACAATGTTGAACGCAGCGCTCCGGCGGCAATTCCCTTCCCGGTGGTGACCAGCGAGCCGCTGCGGATGGCGCATGTCGCGGCTCCCGCACCTTCGTTGTTCGAGAGGGCCGGAAGCTGGTCGACCCTGCTCCTGGTCCTGTGGCTTGGCGTCGCGGTCGGCCTGTTCCTCAGTAGGACGATCGCCTTCCACCGCGACCGCCGAGCGATCCTGGGCTCATCCGCACGGACCATTCGCCTCGGACCAGTGCGGCTCGTGCGCTCGCCCGAGATTTCCAGCCCTGTCGCCTTGGGAATCTTGAGGCCCATCGTCGCCGTGCCGTTGGACTTCAGCTACCGCTACGGCCAGCGCGAACGCAGACTCGTTCTCGAACATGAGCTCGCGCACCATCGTTCCGGCGATCTTGTCGCCAACCTGTTCGCCTTTGTCCTTCTATGCCTCCAGTGGTTCAACCCACTTGCCTGGGCTGCTCATGCCGCGTTCCGATTCGACCAGGAAGCCGCGTGCGACGCCCGGGTGCTGGACAAGGCGTCGGCTGCCGACCGCGCGAGCTACGGCCGCGCGATCGCGATCGCCGCTTCGGGGCGAGCGCTCCTCTTCGCGAGCGCGCTCGATCGTCCAACCAACCTGCAAAGGAGGCTCCAGTCCATGCTTCGTAGTCCAAGTCGAGCCCGGCGCATCGCCGGCCGCCTACTGATCGTCACCGCGGCGGCGGCGGTGCTCCCGCTCACCGCAAGTCATGCCGTCCAATATATCAACGTGCCTGCACCTGCCGCACTAGTTGCTCCAACGGCCCCTGTCGCGCCTGCAGCGACGGTTGCTGCCGCAGCTGCCGTCCAGGCGGAGGCCGTACGCGCTCCCCGGGCACTCCCCGCGGCTGCTCCGGCGGCCGCGAGCGCAGTATCCGCGTCCGAAGAGGATATGAACGTCGACGAGAATTATGTGACGTTCGAGGGCAAGAGGAAGAGGTGGGAAGATCTCACACCCGCAGAGCGAGCGCGGGTGAGGGCGGCCGTCGAGAGGGCGCGCACTGCGCTGGCAAACACGCATATCGACCAGGCGAGGATTATGAGTGACCTCGCCAACCTGCCCGATAAAGGCCGCATTGAGGAAATGCAGCGCCAGTTCGCCGAAAGCCGCGCAAAACTCGCCGAAAGCGTCCGCAGGATGGATTCGGAAGCGGCCGAGGCTCGCGCTTCAGGCCGGGGACAAGACCAGCTCGAAGCCGCGATCCGCGAAGAGCTTCAGTCCATACGGTCCGTCGACTTTGAAGCGGCCGCCCGCGCGCTTGCTGTCGTAGACCGCCAGAAGATCGCTGCCGAAGTTGCCGGGGCGCAGCAGTCAATGCAGCGGGCAAGGGCCGAGCTCGACAGAATCCAGGCTCGAATCGACGCCGATCAGCGACATTGAGCTCGAAGCGGCGAGGGGATTTCCCTCGTTTCTGCCGGGGGCGCCCGTG
>JANWLR010000070.1 GCA_025450755.1 Sphingomicrobium sp.
AGGCGAGTTGTTTGGTGGCGTCTACGTCCATGACGTCAAGACTCCGCTCGACAAATCCGGAATTGAAAGCGGCGTCGATCTTTCGATTGGCTATCGCGCCGGCGGAATTGGGCGGTTGTTCCATGGAGTGCTGCAGCCGTACGTCTTGGGCGCTCTGAACAGCGCCGGGAACACCGATTATGCCGCCGCCGGCATTGCCGCGAAATATGATCTTGGTGGGCGCTTGTATATACGGCCAGGGATCGGCATCGCGATCCATGACGGCTCCGCCGACAAATATTTTCGTGCCGACAAGATCGCCTTCGGCAGTCGAGTTCTGTTCGAGCCGGAACTTGGCATCGGCGTCGAGGTCAGCCGCCGTATCAGCATAGAGGCGAGCTGGATTCACATGAGCCATGCGCAGCTGTTCGGGAAAGAGAATCCCGGAATCGACAATATCGGCGTTCGGCTGAATCTCGTCCTTTAGGCGATCAGCGGCCGATCATCGTCTCAGGCTTAACCACCCGATCGAAGGTCGCCTCGTCGACGAGGCCGAGTTCCAACCCCGCCTCCTTTAGCGTCTTTCCGTACTTGTGTGCGTGCTTTGCGATGGTTGCGGCATTGTCGTAGCCGATCTCGGGCGCGAGCGCTGTGACCAACATCAGCGAGCGATTCATAAGCTCGGAAATACGATCCAGGTTCGGTTCGGCGCCATCCAGCATGCGCGTTGTGAAGCTCTCGATTCCGATCGACAGCAAATTGATCGAGCGGATCACGTTGGCACCGATCATCGGCTTGAAGACGTTGAGTTCGAAATGGCCTTGCATTCCGCCGATCGTCACGGCGACATGATTGCCCGCAACCTGCGCAGCAACCATCGTTAGCATCTCAGCCTGGGTGGGATTGACCTTCCCCGGCATGATCGAGCTTCCCGGCTCGTTTTCCGGCAGCTTCAGCTCCCCGATGCCACAGCGCGGTCCCGAACCCAGCAGTCGGACGTCGTTTGCAATCTTGGTGCACGCGGTGGCGATCACATTGAGCTCACCCGAAAGCTCAACCAGCGTGTCATGCGCCGCGAGTTCGGCGAATTTGTTGGGAGCCGATGTGAACGGCAGCTGGGTCAGCTTCGAGACTTCCCTTGCGAATTCCTCGGCGAAACCTCTGGGCGCATTGAGCCCCGTACCTACTGCGGTGCCGCCCTGCGCCAGCCGCATCAGACGTGGAAGCGCACTTTGGACGCGTGCAATGCAATCCTCTATCTGCGCGGCATAGCCGGAGAACTCCTGGCCAAGCGTGAGAGGCGTTGCATCCTGCAGGTGCGTCCGGCCGATCTTGACGATCGAATCCCAGCGCTGCGCCTGGTCGGACAGCCGAAGGTGCATTTTCCTCAGCGCGGGAATGAGCTTCATGTCCACCGAGCGCGCCGCCGCGATATGCATCGCGGTCGGGAAGCTGTCGTTCGACGACTGGCTCATGTTGACATGGTCGTTCGGGTGGACGGGCTCCTTGCCACCGCGCTTTCCGGTGAGAATCTCGTTGGCACGGCCGGCAATCACTTCATTTGCGTTCATGTTCGACTGGGTGCCTGAGCCGGTTTGCCAGATCACCAGCGGGAACTGGCTGTCGAGGTCACCGCGCGAGACCTCGGCGGCAGCTTGCTGGATTACCTCGGCAATCTTGGGGTCGAGCCCTCCGATCCTGGCGTTCACCCGCGCGGCGGCCTGCTTGATGAAGCCAAGGGCATGGACGATCTCAAGCGGCATCTGCTCGCGGGGGCCAAATGGGAAATTCTCGATCGACCGCTCCGTCTGCGCTCCCCAATAGCAGTCGGCGGGAACCTCGATTGTGCCGAAGCTGTCGCTCTCGGTGCGGGTGGCAGTGCTCGGCATTGTGGACCTCTTCGATCGTAATCCCCGCGGAAGCGGGGATCCGCCTTTTGTTTGAGCCGCGCTTTAAGGCAGGCGAACCGTGACGCAAGCGCAGTATCCCCAGTCATCGCTGGTTGGATCACCAAGCCCGGGGGTGACGAGCTGCAGCTCGTCACTTCTTCTTGGTAAAGTCCACGCTGACGACGTTCGAGCCGTCTCCGGCCTTTTCCTTGGTCGCCTGGGGCCGATCGTTTTCCGCTTCGTCATGCTCTTCGCGGGGCGCCTCCTCGCCGCTGGCCTGGAAGGTCAGTGCAAACTCAACCGCCGGATCGTGGAACTGGGTCACGGCCGCAAATGGTACGTGCAGAGTCGCCGGCACTCCTCCAAATGACAGCCCGACGGTAAAGCTATCCTCTTCGACCTTCAGGTCCCAGAAGCGGTGCTGGATGACGATCGTCATCTCGTCGGGGAATCTCTCGAGAAGATGCTTGGGGATCGAAACACCCGGCATGCGCGTCTTGAAGGTGATGTAGAAGTGGTGCTCGCCCGGCAGGCCACCGGTGGCTTCGACCTCGCCCAGAACGCGGCCGACCACGGCGCGAAGTGCGTCCTGGACGATCTCGTCGTATGGAATCAGGCTCTCGGGGGTGTCGTCGCTCACCCGCTCAGGTGGTAGCGAGCGCGAAAGTCCGGTCAAGCGGAGTCAGCAATGCCGATCGACGCAACGCAACCCTATGATGAGAATAACATCTTCGCCCGAATCCTCCGCGACGAAATCCCGTCGAGGAAAGTCTACGAAGACGAACATGCGATGGCGTTCCATGACATCAATCCGCTCGCGCCGACTCACATTCTCGTCATTCCGAAGGGGCCGTATGTGTCCTGGGACGATTTTTCGGCAACGGCTTCGGACGGTGAAATTGCTGGACTGGTCCGTGCGGTCGGCAAGATCGCGCGCGATGCGGGACTCGTGGAAAGCGGTTATCGGCTACTCGCGAACACGGGCCCGAACTCGGGTCAGGAGGTTCCGCACCTGCACGTGCATGTCTTCGGGGGGCGGCCGCTTGGGCCTATGTTGGCTCGATAAGAGGGTTCAGCAGGTGTTCAAGCGGCTGGCGAGCTAATGCGGGGGATTGCCCTCGGCTCGGTAGCCGTTAGGGTCTCGTGACGAATGTATTTCCATAGGGGAGTGTGATGGCCACTATAGCACCGCGCGCTGCGGGCCGCGGACGGATCAAGTCGCTCGACGAGATCCTCGCGACTGCCGAGAAGAAGTCGCTGAAGCGCTCGCTCGGCGCTTTCCAGCTCACCTTGCTCGGCATTGGCGCGGTCATCGGCACCGGAATTTTCGTGCTCACTGCGACCGCCGCCCAGAAGGCTGGCCCTGGCATGATGGTCAGCTTCATCGTTGCCGGCTCGGTCTGCGCGGTCGCAGCGCTCTGCTATTCCGAGCTCGCCTCGATGGTCCCAGTTGCGGGCTCCGCCTACACTTATTCCTACGCCGTGATGGGCGAGATCGTGGCCTGGCTGGTCGGCTGGGCCTTGATCCTCGAATATGCGCTTGGAGCCAGCGCCGTCGCGGTCGGCTGGTCTGGGCATATCGTTCCATTGCTTGATTCCCTCGGCATCCACTTGCCCCATGCCTTGACCGTCGGTCCAAAGATCGAATGGGGCTTCCTGCAAGGGGGCGAGATCGGGGGCTTCTTCAACCTGCCGGCCATTCTGATCGTCGCATTTGTTACAACCCTGCTTGTGATCGGGACGAAGGAAAGCGCGACATTCAACGCCGTGCTGGTGTTGATCAAGGTTGCGGCACTGACCTTGTTCGTCGCTGTGACGCTACCGATGGTCAGCGGCCACATGCAGAATTTCCATCCCTTCGCGCCGCGCGGCTGGGGCAGCCCGCTGAGTTCGAGCGGCACCGGCGTTCTTGGCGCCGCGGCCTCGATATTCTTCGCCTATGTCGGATTCGATGCCGTTTCGACCGCGGCTGAGGAGACGAAGAATCCACAGCGTAACGTCCCGATTGGCCTGATCGGCTCTCTTCTCATTTGTACCGTCTTCTACCTGCTCGTCGCGGGCGGCGCGATCGGCGCTTATGGCGCCCAGCCGTTGATGGATCCTGCGACTGGCCATTTCCTCAAGGAAGGATCGCCCGAGCTTTATGCGGCGAGCGCGTGCCATGCCGCTAATGCGCCGCTCGTATGCTCGAAAGAGGCGCTTGCTTACGTCATGCGCCAAGTCAGCACTCCGATGCTTGGCTACCTTATCGGCCTGGCGGCGACCCTTGCTCTGCCATCGGTCGTTCTGCTGATGATGTATGGCCAAACCCGCATTTTCTTCGTCATGGCGCGCGATGGCCTGCTTCCGGAAAGGCTGTCGACCGTGCATCCCCGATTCCGTACCCCGTGGATCGTCACGATCGTAACCGGTATCTTCGTTGCGATTGCCGCGGCGTTCCTGCCCGTCGGTACGCTCGCCGATTATTCGAACGCCGGAACGCTCTTCGCATTCGCCGCTGTTTCGGTCGGCGTCATGGTCTTGCGGTTTACGGATCCGCGGCGTCCGCGGCCGTTTCGTACGCCAGTTCTGTTCGTGGTCGCTCCGCTCTCGATCGCCGGGTGTCTACTTTTGTTCTTCAGCCTCGGCATTGAATCGAAGGAGCTGTTCGCAGCTTGGACGATCATCGGCCTGCTGATCTACTTCCTCTACTCGCGGAGCCGGAGCCATGTCGGCCGCGGGATCACTGAGGTACCGGAACTCGCGTCAGAAGCTCCAGGTTCGATCGGCATCGCACCAATGCCGGGCGCGCCCGTTCCGCCTCAGGACATTGGCGACTCGGACTAAGAGCTAGGCGTGTGACTGAGCCGCCGTTCAAGCTGCTCGGTCTCGACCATCTGCTGCTGCACGTGCAAGGCATGGCCGAGGCGGAGCGCTTCTACTGCGGCGTGCTCGGCTGCGACGTGAAGCACCGGCTCCCCGGTGACGCGATGATCGAGCTTTCGGCGGGCATCGTCCTCGTCGACACGGCGGACCCGAACGGCGCATGGGCTCTTGAAGGAACGCAACCGGGCCGCAACGTCGATCACTTCGCTCTGGCGACAGGACCATCGGATCTCGCCGCCACGCGGAAAATGGCTTGCGGACAACGGCGTCGAGATCGAACGTGAACGCGGCGAAGATGGCGAGGTCTCGCTATATGTCAGCGATCCCTCGGGCAATCGGATCGAGCTCGTTAGGCGGTCCTAGTCAACCAGTTCGCCGGCGAGCGCCCTGAGGTCCTCCTCGGGGCGTGCGCCATAATGCTGAATGATCTCGGCGGCGCAAATGGCTCCGAGCTTCAGCGACTGCTCCAGGCTCTTGCCGCTCGCTTCCCCGTAGAGGAACCCGGCGGCGAATAGGTCGCCTGCGCCGGTCGTATCGACCACCTCGCGCACCCGCTCGGCGGCGATGTCGGCTCGCTCGCTGCCCCGGATCGCAAGCGCGCCCGCTGCGCCGCGAGTCACAACCAGCGTCTCGACATTGGGAGCGATTGCCGCGATGGCTGTCTCGAGGTGCGGAACTCCGCCCATCGCCAGGATTTCCGCTTCGTTAGCGAAGAGAATGTCGACCCGGCCGCCGTCGATCAGCGCAGTGAATCCGTCGCGGTGACGATCGACGCAAAAGAGATCGGAAAGGCTGAAAGCGACCTTGCGACCGGCTTCCCGCGCGACCTCGATGGCTCGGACCATCGCGTAACGCGGGATCTCCGGGTCCCAGAGATAGCCTTCCAGATAGAGGATCCCCGCCGCCCGGATCTGCTCCTCGTCGAGCATTTCCACGGCGAGCTGCTGCGCCGCTCCGAGGAAGGTATTCATTGTGCGGTGCCCGTCCGGGGTTACCAGGATCATCGAGCGGGCCGTTGGCACTCCGATGTCCACCGCCGGCGTCGTGAACTCGACGCCCGCCGATCTTAGGTCGTGGCGATAGAATTCTCCGAGCTGGTCAGGAGCGACCTGACCGACGAAGCCCACTCGAGCGCCGAGAGCAGCAATGCCGGCGGCAGTGTTGCCCGCGCAACCGCCGCTCACTTCGCGCGCCGGTTGCATATGGTCATAAAGCCGTTTCGCCTCATTGGCGTCGACCAGGCGCATCGAATCCTTGGTCAGCCCTTGCGCAGCGAGGAATTCGTCACTGGCGTTGGCGATCACATCGACGATGGCATTGCCGATGCAAAGGACATCGAGGCGCGGTTTGGGCATTCATCACTCCGGGAAGCCGAGAAAGCGCGGCGCGTAGCCGCCTGTTCAGCGGCTCGCAACATTGCCTCGGCAAGCAAGGCAATGCATCGTCTTGTTATGCGCCGTACCATCGCCTTTTCGCTTACGCTCCTCGCCGCTTCCTGCGCGCCGCGGCCGCAGCAAACGCCGGCACCGGAGGCTCCTGCCCAACCACAGGAGGAAACCAGCAGCCTCGTCGGGCTAACGCCACAGGAACTCGTCGGGCGATTCGGCCGCCCGGCCCTGCAGATTCGGGAAGGCAACAGCCTCAAGCTGCAGTTCCGCGGGACGCGATGCGTGATGGACGCCTATCTCTATCCCGCCGGCGGCTCAGGCGGCCTCAAGGTCACGCATGTCGATACTCGACTGCCATCCGGCGGCGATATCGATCAGGCGGCCTGCGTCTTCTCGCTTCGACAAAGCGCGATGTGATCGAGCGCCCAGCGCGCGGCTTCGGCGATCACCGGATCGGCATCGGCGAGGTGCCGGCGGATCGAGGGGATCAGTAAAGGATCGCCACTGTTTCCAGCGGAGACCAGGCAGTTACGGATCATCCGGTTACGGCCGATCCGCTTGATCGGCGATCCGGCGAACATCTCGCGGAAAGCAGCATCGTCGAGCGCCAGCAGGTCGCTGAGGCGCGGCGCGGCAAGCTCAGCGCGGGGCAGGAAGGCGCGATTCGCGGCGGCAGCATCTGCGAAATGGTTCCACGGACACACCGCGAGGCAATCGTCGCAGCCATAGATACGGTTGCCCATCAAAGGGCGCAGCTCGGACGGGATCGGCCCGTCATGTTCAATGGTGAGATACGAAATGCAGCGCCGCGCATCGATCCGGTGCGGCCCGATGAACGCCTTTGTGGGGCAGGCGTCGAGACAGCGCGTGCACGAACCGCAGTGCTGGCCGTCGTCCGCAGCTTCGTCGGAGTCGAGCTCGAGGCTGGTCAGGATCACACCCAGGAATAACCAGCTGCCATGTTCGCGGCTGACGAGGTTGGTGTGCTTGCCCTGCCAGCCGATTCCCGCCGCCTGCGCGAGCGGCTTTTCCATGACCGGGGCGGTGTCGACGAACACTTTCAGCTCCGAGGGAACCTGCTCGACGATGAAGCGCGCGAGTGACTTCAGGGCCTTCTTCACGGTCTTGTGGTAGTCGCTGCCCTGGGCATAGACGGAGATCCGGCCGACGTCGGAATGGCTCGCGAGCGCGAGGGGATCCGAGGCGGGCGCGTAGCTCATCGCGAGCGCAATTGCGGATCTCGCATCGGGCCACAGGGCGAGCGGGGAGATTCGATGATGCGCCCGTGCCTCCATCCAACCCATGCTTCCGTGATGGCCCGCCTCGAGCCACCGCTTGAGCATGAGCCCGGCCCCATCCGTCGCATCCGCGCGGCTGAAGCCGCAGGCGGAAAAGCCAAGCTGCTCCGCCTGTGCCCTTATTGCTTCCTCAAGGCTTTGGCTCTTATGCACGCGGGGCGTCTACACCGGCAGCGTTATTTTTCGTAGGAATTTCAGTGCTTCGACAGGCTTCCGCGACTCCAAGCCCCGACATCGCCGTCGAAGCGATTGATCTCGTAAAGGACTTTGGCGAAACGCGTGCGGTCGACGGCATCAGCCTGCGCGTTCCAACCGGCGCGATCTACGGCCTGCTGGGCCCAAATGGAGCGGGAAAGACGACGACCTTGCGCATGCTCCTCGGAATCATCGATCCGTCGAGTGGGAGTCGGCACGTCCTTGGCCGCGACCGTCCGCTCGATGCTGCGCCGGAGATCGGATACCTGCCCGAAGAGCGCGGCCTCTACCCGGCAATGCACGCGCGCGAGGCGATCGCTTTCATGGGCGCGCTGCGCGGACTTCCTCTTGCTGAAGGGCGTCGGCGCGCCGATGCACTTCTTGCCGAACATGGTCTTGCCGACTGGGGCAAGAAATCGATCCGCAGCCTGTCCAAGGGCATGGCGCAGATCGTTCAGCTTCTGGGTACGATCATCCACAAGCCCCGCCTGATCGTCCTCGACGAGCCATTCGCCGGTCTGGACGCGATCAATCAGGGCCGACTCGAGGAATTGATCAGGCGTGAGGCGCGCAGCGGCGTGACCGTGATCTTCTCGACCCACGTGATCGCCCATGCCGAGCGGCTTTGCGAACAGGTCGCGATCATCGCCAAAGGCAGGGTTGCGTTCGATGGGCGAGTCGATGAAGCGCGGGAGCGCCTCAGGCCCATTGTCCGGCTTCGGACACGCGCAAGTGACGGGGCCTGGCGCTCCGCCATCCCCTCCAGCGCCCGCCGCGAGGGCGACGAATGGGTGTTCGAACTCCCTGAGGGCGGTCCCGAGCCGCTCCTGAAGGCATTGATCGACGGAGGCGCCGGAATCGAGACATTGGCAATCGAACGTCCAGGTCTGCACGACGCCTTCGTTGCGATAGCTGGAAACAAGGCCGCAGCGCAAATGGCCGAGGAGAAGGTGCAATGATGCGCTTTCTCCGCTCCGCGTTCGTTGTCGGCCGCCGGGATTTTGCAGCGACTGTGCTTTCCAAGACTTTCATCTTCTTCCTGCTCGCACCGCTGTTTCCGGTGGCCATGGGCGGCTTGTTTGGGAGCATCGGCGCGCGCGTCGCTAAGCAGACCGAGCGGCCGGTGATTGCGGTAGTTGCGCCACGCAATGAGTTCGAGCGCCTCACGCAAGCGCGCGATCAGATGGCGGACGCTCTCGGCGACGCGGCCCTTGTGAAGATCGTGGGTTTCTCTCCCGAAGCGAATCTCGCTGCACAACAAAAGCGCCTGCTTGCGAGCCGCAGTCCGCCGGTGAGGGCCGTCATGAGCGGCGGCCTCGATCATCCCAAGCTGGTCGGCGCACTGAGCGGCGACCCGGCGACGGTCGGCCAGCTCAAGCTGATGATTGCCAATGCACGCGATGGAGGCGCCAGCGGGATGGCTGACCTCAGGGTCACCGAAGTCCGCACGTCGTCCGGATCGGTCGCGGCTGACCGGGCGACGACGGCGTGGATTGCGCAGGCGGGACTGTTCTTCCTCACGCTAATGCTCTCGACGATGGTCATGTCCCAGCTGATCGAGGAAAAATCCAACAAGGTCATCGAGGTGATCGCCGCAGCCATGCGGATCGATGCGATGTTCGTGGGCAAGTTGTTCGCCATGCTGACGGCATCGGTCTTCGCGCTGGTGGTCTGGATCTCGGCCGGTGCGCTGCTGCTCCAGATGGTGAAGCACGGCGGCGTCCAGTCCTTGCCGACACCGGCGGTCGGATGGCCCGGCTTCCTTGCGCTCGCCATCATCTACTTTGCGATGAACTATTTGCTGTTCGGCGCCGCTTTCCTGATGATCGGCGCGCAGGCATCCACGGCGCGAGAAGTCCAAACCATGTCATTGCCTGTGACGTTCGGTCAGATGCTGATCTTCGCTTTCGCAGCGACGGCCATCAGCGCGCCCGATTCCGCGCAGGGTCTGGCGGCGGCTGTCTTTCCGCTGTCGTCGCCGATGACGATGCTGGCCCGGGCCGCCGAGGACCCTGAATGGTGGCCTCAGCTGGCGGCGATCGCCTGGCAGGCTCTGTGGGTGGGCCTGATCCTCCGCTTCGGCGCGCAGCTCTTCCGGAGGACCGTCTTGAAATCGGGCCCGCGGCATTCCTGGTGGAAGTTCGGCAAAGCCTAGGCGATCGCTTCGCGCGCCATTTCGGTCAGCTTTGCCATGAGCGCTCGATGCGGAAATGGGCCGTGGCTAATCCGCGCGACACCGGCTTCCGCCCAGATCTTCTTTTCCGGTGCGCCTGGGAAAGCGATTACATTAAGTGGCAGAGGAACCCCGCCGATCACGCGCTCAATTTGCTTCGGATCACCCAGACGCGGAACGAAGAAACCGCTTGCGCCGGCGTCAGCGAAAGCCTTTCCGCGCTCGATCACCTGGTCGACGAGCGCCTCGTCGTAAGTTTCAGTCTTCAGGAACAGGTCCGTCCGAGCGTTGATGTAGAAATCATTGCCGACGGCGCGGCGGATCGCAGAAATGCGCCGCATCTGAAGCTCGAGCGGATGAAGTCCGCTGCCGCCGAGCACCTGGTCCTCGAAATTGCAGCCGACGGCGCCCGTCGCCTTCAACCGAGCGACATTTGCTGCACCTTCTTCGGGATCGGCCGAGTAGGCGCCCTCGAAATCGATAGTCAGCGGAAGCTCGATCGCGTCGACGATGCGCTTTGCATTGGCTAATGCAAAATCCATCGGCACGTTCTGCCCATCAGGCCATCCATTCGCATCGGCAACCGGGTGGCTCCCGGTAGCAAGCGCCTTGGCCCCTGCTGCAACGACGGCTTGCGCGCTTCCGACATCCCAAATGTTGTAGAGAATCACCGGGTTGCCGGGGACGTGGAGTGCAGCGAATTTTTCGAACTTTGTCATGGCGGCAACTGGCTCCTTTGGAGGCCTCCTTTGCGCCGGCGCAGGATTTTCCGCTTCCTGAATCTTGCGGGCGGAACACAAGCTCAGCTTATCGACCTCGGCACTTCTTGTCACAAAAGTGAAACGAGCTCGTCACAATGGATTCGTCCAAGCGCCGCTAGGGGGGAAAGGACTTCCCCCGCGGATCAATCGGAGTTCCAGGATCCCATGAACAAGCTGCTCTTCGCCATGCCTGCAATCGCCCTTCTGGCCGCCTGTGGCAGCAATGCCGGCAATCAGGGTGCGTCTTCCTCGGGTGCGCAGATCACGGGCGCCGGTTCGACTTTCGTCTATCCTGTCCTTTCTGCATGGGCAGCGGATTATCAGAAGCAATCGGGAACGAGCGTCAATTATCAGTCCATCGGCTCGGGGGGCGGCATCGCGCAGATCGAGGCCGGCACCGTCGATTTTGGTGCGACCGATCAGCCGCTTGCGTCCGACGAGCTCGCGAAGAACAATCTGGCACAATTCCCGATTATCGTCGGCGGCATCGTTGCGGTCGTGAACATCCCCGGTCTGGATTCGGGCAAGCTCAGGCTGACGGGTCCGATCCTCGCGGATATTTTCGAGGGCAAGATCAGGAATTGGAACGATCCCGCGATCGTGAAGATCAACCCGGGCATGAACCTACCGAACGCGGCCATCGCAACCGTCCACCGGTCGGACGGGTCTGGCACGACTTTCAACTTCACTCACTATCTCAGCCAAGTCAGCCCCAACTGGAAGGCCGGCCCTGGCGAAGGCAAAACCATCTCGTGGCCAGGCGGCGTTGGCGGCAAGGGCAACGAAGGCGTCGCTGCTTACGTCAAGCAGCTCCCGAATTCGCTCGGCTACGTCGAATATGCCTACGTTATGCAGAACCACATGAGCTACGCGCTGATCCAGAATGCCGCAGGCCAATTCGTCGCGCCTAGTGGCGATGCATTCGCTGCAGCGGCATCGACTGCAGACTGGGCCCATGCCCAAAATTTCAACCTGGTCATGACAAATGCGGCCGGCGCTAATGCTTATCCCATTGCGGCCAGCACGTTCATCCTTCTGCCGAAGCAGCCGAAGGATAAGACGAAGTCGAACGCGGCCATCGCATTTTTCAAATATGCGCTCGAAAACGGCCGGGGGCAGGCAAAGAAGCTCGACTACGTCCCGCTTCCCGCTGATCTTGCGAAGCAAATCGAGAGCTACATCTCGCAGAATGTGAAGTGAGCGCGTCTGCTGCAAGCCTCGACCAGCGCCCGATCGTCAAGAGCGGCGCCAGCGCGGATCGCACATTCCAGCTAATCACCGCTGGTGCGGCCTGGTTCGTGTTGATTCTGCTCGCCGGAATCGCCGCGTCGATGGCGTGGGGCGGGCGGCTCGCGTTCAAGACGTTCGGATGGCGCTTCGTGACGAGCCCCGATTGGGATGCGGTTGGCGGACATTTTGGCGCGCTGGTTCCGATCTACGGAACGCTGGTCACATCGGCGATCGCGCTCCTTATCGCGGTCCCGGTGAGCATCGGGATTGCGCTTTTTCTGACCGACATTGCCCCGCGCTGGACTCGCGGACCGATCGCTATTGCGATCGAGCTGCTCGCGGCTATTCCAAGCATTATCTACGGCATGTGGGGCTTGTTCGTGTTCGCGCCGTTCATGGCGGCGCATGTCGAGCCATGGCTTAGCGATCATCTCGGCGGCAACGCGATTGTCGGCCCATTGTTCAGCGGCCCACCGATCGGAATCGGCATGCTTACCGCGGGGATCGTGCTCGGGATCATGGTGATCCCGTTTATCGCGGCGGTTGCGCGGGAAGTGTTCAGCGCAGTCCCGGCGCCTCTCAGGGAATCGGCCGTTGCGCTGGGTTCGACCCGCTGGGAAGTCCTCAGGAGCGTGACTTTGCCCTACACACGCTCGGCGATGATCGGCGCCATCTTTCTCGGATTGGGCCGCGCGCTGGGCGAGACAATGGCGGTGACCTTTGTGCTCGGCAATGCCCACGATCTTTCAGCGTCGCTGCTGATGCCGAGCAACTCGATCGCTGCGGCGATCGCCAACGAATTCACGGAGGCGGATACCGACCTCTACCGCTCCTCACTCATCGCCCTCGGCTTCCTGCTCTTTGTGGTCACATTCATCGTGCTGTCGATCGCCAAGCTGCTGCTCATGAGGATCAACAAGCAGATGGGCAGGACCCACTGATGGCGATTCCTGCGCGCCGCCGGATCGCCGATGTCGTAGCGTTTGTCTTCGCGACCGCGGCGACGGTCTTCGGTTTGTTCTGGCTTGCCTGGATTCTATGGATCACCTTCCGCGAGGGAGCGGCGGCGCTCACTCCGAGCCTGTTCACGCAGATGACTCCGCCACCGGGCTCCTCAGGCGGTATCCTCAATGCGCTTTACGGAAGCGCGGTCATGATCCTGCTGGGCGTCCTCATCGGCACGCCAATCGGTGTTGCGGCCGGGACATATCTTGCAGAGCACGGGCGCTACACGAGGATCGCCGCCGCTGTCAGCTTCATCAATGACATCCTCCTTAGCGCGCCGTCGATCGTGATCGGTCTGTTCATTTACGAGCTCGTGGTGAGGAATGCCGGGCATTTCTCCGGCTTCGCTGGCGCGCTCTCGCTCGCCATCATCCTTCTTCCGATCGTCGTTCGAACCACGCAGGAATCGCTCCTCCTGATCCCGGACACAATGCGCGAGGCGGGGTTCGCGCTCGGAATGCCGCGCTGGCGCGTCACGCGTCAGATTCTCTACAAGGCAGCCATGAGCGCGATCCTGACCGGCATTTTGCTCGGGATCGCCAGAATCGCCGGTGAAACCGCGCCGCTTCTTTTCACCGCCCTCAACAATCAGTTCTGGAGCGCGAACCTGAACGCTCCGCTCGCCAATCTGCCAGTGGTGATCTTCCAATATGCGATGAGCCCCTACGATGAGTGGCACACTCTGGCCTGGGCCGGTGCGTTCGTGCTCACGGCGTTCGTGCTCCTGCTGAACATCCTCGTCCGGCTGATTGCCCGGAAAGGAAAACAATGATGAACGACACCGCAACCGCGTTGCGCATCATGCCAGCGGAATTCAGCACTCCGCCGACGTCCACTTCGATCGCAATCGATATTCGCGACCTCGACTTCTACTACGGCAAGGCGCTCGCACTGAAAGATGTGACGATGGCGGTTCCTGCCAACAGCGTCACCGCAATCATCGGTCCGTCGGGCTGCGGGAAATCCACGCTTCTGCGTGCGATCAATCGGATCTACGAGCTCTACCCCGACCAATATGCCGCGGGGTCGATCGAAATCGACGGCCGCAACGTGCTCGACCGTAGATATGCACTCTCGGAGCTGCGGCGCCTGGTCGGAATGGTCTTCCAGAAGCCCACGCCGTTTCCATCCTCGATCCGCGCCAACGTTGCATTCGCCCTTTCTTATTATGAGCGGCTGCCGAAGTCGGAGGTGAACGATCGCATCGAAGATGCGCTTCGGCAGGCGGCTCTTTGGGATGAGGTCAAGGACAAGCTGAATCAAAGCGCGCTCGGGCTATCGGGAGGCCAGCAGCAGCGCCTGTGCATCGCGCGAACGATCGCCGTGAGGCCCGAAATTCTGTTGCTGGACGAGGCGACCTCTGCGCTCGACCCGATATCAACTGCAAAAATCGAAGAGCTGATCCACGAATTGCGCGAGCGATTCACGATCGTGATCGTCACGCACAACATGCAGCAGGCAGCTCGAGTGTCACAGAGCACGGCATTCTTTCACCTCGGCGAACTGATCGAGTTCGGCAACACCAGCGAGATTTTCACGAACCCGCGCGAACAGCGGACGCGCGACTATATTACCGGCCGTTTTGGCTGATCGGAGTCTGACTAATGCAGCAAGCTAGCGGTCACACGCTCAAGGCCTTCGATGAGGACATCGAACGGCTACGCGCGCTTATCAGCCAGATGGGCGGCCTTGCCGAACACGCCATCGAAGAGGCGATGCGCTGCCTCATGCAGCGCGACATCGAGGGCGCCGCCCGGGTCGTCGAGGAAGACAAGAAACTGGATGTGCTCGAGATTGAGACCGAGCGGCGCGCGGTCCAGCTGATTGCCCTTCGGGCGCCGATGGCCGGCGACCTTCGCGATGTTGTCGCAGCACTGAAGATCTCCGGGGTCGTCGAGCGGATAGGCGACTATGCCAAGAACATCGCAAGGCGGGTCCCACTCCTTGAGAATGTCGGCAAGATCGAGCCGCTTTCGCTGCTGTCGGAAATGGCTCGGATTTCCACAGAGATGGTGCACAATGTGCTCGACGCATTCGTCGAGCGCGATGCGCAAGCGGCGGTACGCGTTTGTGAGCGCGATGCCGCGGTCGACGACTTTTACGATTCCGTCTTCCGCACGCTGCTGACGCACATGATGGAGAACCCCCAGAATATCGGTCCGTCGGCTCATCTGCTGTTCGTCGCCAAAAATCTCGAGCGGGTTGGGGATCACGCCACGAATATCGCCGAGATGGTCTATTATGCGGCGAGCGGCGAGCACATGGCGGACCGGCCAGGCAAATCACCGAGGTGAGCTTATGAATGCTCGCAATAAGTCGCTGCTTCTTGTCGAGGACGATCGCGCCCTTGCCGATCTCGTCGCGTTCCACTTCGAGCGCGCCGGTTACGACGTAACCCGCACCGGCGACGGGGAGGAGGCGCTAATTCTTGTCGAGGAGGTCAAGCCGGATGTGATTCTGCTCGACTGGATGATCGAAGGAATCAGTGGAATCGAGGTTTGCCGCCGCCTTCGACGACGGGCCACAACCGCGAACGTGCCGATCATGATGCTCACCGCGCGAGGAGAGGAAACCGATCGAATCCGCGGCTTTGAAACCGGTGCGGACGATTATGTGACCAAGCCGTTCAGCCCGCGCGAGCTGGTTGCTCGAGTGGCCGCAGTCCTTCGACGCGTTCGACCCGCGCTTGCAGGCGAGCAGCTCGGCTATGCGGACATCGAGATGGATGTCGCTGCCCATCGTGTCCGTCGAGGCGGCCAACCCGTCCCACTTGGTCCGACGGAGTTTCGCCTTCTGAAGCATTTTCTCGAACATCCTGGCCGCGTCTTCTCGCGCGAGCGGCTGCTCGATGCTGTCTGGAGTCATGATCCTGACATCGATGCGCGTACGGTCGATGTGCACGTTCGGCGCCTTCGCCAGGCACTGAACTCCGGCGAACAGCCCGACCTCATCCGAACCGTCCGCTCGGCGGGCTATTCATTGGACTTCGAGGGGTAAAAGGAAGAACGGTCCGCCGTTTCCGGCGGACCGCTCCCATTGCCCCACGCGTGATGAGCGTTACTTGATCGTCGATCCGACGTAGCCCTGGATCTGCTTCACGAGTGCCGCAGGGAGCGGCACATAATCGAGGCTCAGCGCTTGCGGCTGACCCCTGCTCAGCGCCCAGCTGAAGAATTTGCGCGCAGACTGGCTAGTCGCCGCATTCTTCGGCTGCTTGTACATCAGCACGAACGTGGATGCGGCGATCGGATAGGAGTTCGCCCCGGGCGCGTTGGTCATCACCAGGTTGAAATCCTTGGCATGTGACCAATCGGCTGTTGCTGCCGCAGCGGCAAAGGTCTTCGCATTGGGTGCGATGAATTTGCCCGCCGCGTTCTGCAT
>JANWLR010000071.1 GCA_025450755.1 Sphingomicrobium sp.
CGGTCTGCGGCGGCCGGGACCGCCCGCTTGTCATGCTGCTCTCCGAAGGACAAATGAGCGACTACAAAGGCGCGGCGCTCATGTTCGATGCCCTGCCCAAGGCCAGCGAGCTGATCGCCGACAAAGGCTACGACGGCGACTGGTTCCGCCATGCGCTCGCGGCTCGCGGAACCCGCGCGTGCATCCCGTCAAAATCGAACCGCAAGACGCCGATCCCGCACGACCCCGTGCTCTACCGGCAACGCCACCACATCGAGAATATGTTCGGCAAGCTCAAGGACTGGCGCCGCGTCCACACCCGCTACGACCGCTGCGCCCACACCTTCTTCTCGGCCATCGCCATCGCCGCTACCGTCATCTTCTGGTTGCCTCAATGAGTCCTGAGCCTAGATCGTCCCTATCGCCGAAACCCCAAACGACATGGCTGCACATGAGGCCCACCTATGAAACAATCTACCGAGTTCGCACTTCACGTCCAGTTGGCCAAGCTGTATCAAGCACTCGCCCAAGCCGCGGTCGACAACGCCGATGATTTCAGCATTCCGGAAATCATCGATATGGCTGATGCGTCGGTCTGTCACTTTGCTGAAGACTGCGCCGTCAATCGACAGTCCTTCGCGTTTCGAGACGCCTGCAAGAATGGCATCGAAATGATCAAACGGATCGGCACTGGGGGAGGCAGTGCTTCGGGCAGGAGCACGGGCTTCGCTTCACTCGATGAAAGGATCGACGGCCTATGCGACGGGGAACTAATCATCATCGCCGGTCGACCTGGTGTAGGCAAAGCCTCCCTCGCGGCCTCGATCGCTTGCAATGTGGCGAGTAAACCGTTTGAGGATTTCAACTCCGGGAATGAGAGCACCAAATCATTAGGAGCTTCAGTCGCCTATTTCAGCCTCAAGATAACTGCTGATCAAGTGGCGATCCGCATTCTCGCCCAGCAAACTGGAACAAGCCTGGACGTCCTCTGCGGAGGGAAAGATGGTGGGCACCTCGCGGCTCTTGCCTCCGAGGCTCAGCGCCTTGCAAATTTGCCGCTCTATATAGAAGACAACGCGGCGCCAACGATCATGCGCCTCTGTGCCAGGGCAAGCACACTCAAGCGCCGTCATGACATTGGGCTGATCGTTGTCGACTGCGTTCAGCTCGTACGCACGACCTACGGCAGCGCCGATTCGATTGCGGGAATTTCCGAGGTCTGCCGGCGGTTGAAGGCGCTTGCCGGAGAACTTTCGTTGCCTGTCATCGCGCTCTTCGACATGCCTGGCTCGAGCCAAGACTTCGACGATGAAGGCCCGCAAGTTTCTGATTTGAGAAAGTGGGGTAGAGTCGAAGCAGACGCAGATGCGATCTGGCTTCTTGATCGGCAAACAGGGCCACGCTGCAACCTCCGGGACCATTTCGGTTCTGCAGCCCAAACCGACCCGAAAGCGGAAGACTACAGCCTCGTCAGCTTGGTCATTGCCATGAAATACCGCCGCGTCACGGAAAGAGTAAAGCTACATCTTCATGTTCCAAGTGGCCGCTTTTCTGATCCTAGCGGAGAGCGCTCGTGACCTGCGCGATTTGCCGCAAAGCTGACCGGAAGGTAGGAGGCGATTGCTGGCAGCTATCTGTCCCCGTCTGCACGGTCGACACATTCCTGCCCACGACGACGATTGTTCCGCTTGTTGGGGGAGCGCCTGTGATGGAATCTATCTTTGTCGCACCCCTACGCGCCGAATAGGTAACTTCCGAGCCAATCGTTGGAATTCATACCCGCAGAACCGATCTGCCCGACCCTCTGCTGACGCAGCGCCAACAGTTCTAGACTGGTCGTCATGAGGTCTAATCCGGTGGGGCTCCCAATGTACCCCAGCGCCTGGGAGGTGCTATCAACCTGGTCATCGAACCTGCCTTTGGGAAACTTGGCAAGCTCCTGGAGGTAATCTCTAAGCCAAGGGGCATGGTGCGGGACGTGGACCCTGCCTGCCTCGATCATCGGAGCCTGGATCATCATACGCATGACCTTGTCATGCTTGGGCGTGATCGGTTCGATCCAGACGATCCTTTCGCGCTTCAGCTCCTGAATCAGCGGCGTGCCGGCGGCAGCATCCTCGATCAGCACGACGCCGGGGCAATGTTGCTTGATCATCTCGAGGACTTTACGTTTCAGATCCGGGTATTCGAGCCGATCACGGAAGACATGGAGCAGAAAGACGTCGTTCGCGAGTGTTACGCCCCACGTAGTACACGCGCTGTAGTCGGTAGAATGGCCGGGTTTGGAGGCGCAGTCCCAACTCTGGATGACACGGGCAAATTCTGGCCGCTGAGCCGGGTCATAGTGATTGAACCAGTCGGTTTTGACGATACCGCCACCGGGCGGAGTGGGCGATTGCAGGTATTGGGCAGAGAAGAAATTGGTGCCCAGCAATGCCCGCTGGTTCTCCAGCACTTCGATTGACTCGCGCTCGGGATGGAGCGCTTCGCCCACGTTCCTACGGTGTGTAAATGCGCCAAAGGGCGTGCGGATGACATGTACTTCGTCGTCTTGGGCGATCGCCGGGAACGACAGCAGTTCGAAGCCAGCGTGTTCCATTACATGTCCGATCATGTCGTCCTCGTGCAGGCGCTGTTGGACAATGATGATGCGGTTGTCGGACTTCTTGTTGATGCGGGTAAAGAGCGTGTGGCGTGCCCAGTCATTAGCTTTGGCGCGCTCGGCATCCGATAGAGCTTCCCCGGGCTTCATGGGGTCGTCGACAATGATCATGTCGGCGCCCATCCCTGTGAGGGTGCCGCCGACGGAAGTGGCATAACGTTTGCCGCCGGCAGTAGTGACAAGGTTCCCCATCGCCTGTTTGTCAAGTCGGGTCGCCGGGAACAGTCGACCATACCAGGAGGTGAGCATGATCCGCCGGCAGTGGGTGGAGAGCTGGTCGGCCAGTTCCTGGCCGTAGCTGGCGCAGACGATCTCGATGCACGGATCATGCCCTAGCATCCAGGCCGGTAGTGCGACCGAGGCGATGACTGATTTCAGGCTCCGCGGGGGAAGGGCAATCGCAAGCATGGTGTTGGGTTCAGTGCGGATGCGATCAACTTGGGCGCACAGCAATTGGATGTGCCAGTTGTCCGCAAAGGGCTCGCCGTTCAGTTCGACAAATACCCGCTGAACGAAGGTCCAGAAATCGAGGCGGGTTATGGCATCATATTCCTCGAGTGAGAGGGAAGCATCAGGCGTTCGGAGCATCTGAAGCTCCCTGACCGAGGATCTTAGCGATCCGCTCGCATACCAGCGCGGCGAGCGCGTGGTCGGATTTTGTCATAACAGGCGCACGAACGGCTTGGGCCTGGGCGCGCTCCTCGGTTTTTCGGGCCTGTTCCAGGACCATCTTTGTCGCTCGCAGATCGCCGCCGGCGCCCTTGTTGGCGAGCTGGGTCGCGGTGATAGCGAGTTTCGTCTTGCGTTTGCGCTTGCCCTGCTCGGTTACCATGACCTTTTCCGAGAGCGCACCCATCAATGCCGCATCTACATCGTTGGCCTTCCTGGGGCGGCCCCGGGGGTTGGGGCTTGCTGCCCCGGCCCGGAAGCGGCCGCTCTGGTCGCGATTGGTATCTCTGTGATCGTCAGCCATCATTTGCCTCCCGCGCTCTGGGCTTCAAGGGCAGCGAAGGCCATGTCATCGGCGGCACGGATCGCGGCTTCCCCGGTCCAGTGCTGCCAACGGCGGATGATGGTGTCACAATAAGCTGGATCGAGTTCGATGAGCCGCGCGGCCCGACCCAGTTTTTCGCTGGCGACAAGGGTGGTGCCTGATCCGCCAAAGGGATCGGCAACGATATCGCCTTTATTGCTGGCATCGAGAAGCATGTCACAAATCAGCGCCAGCGGCTTGACCGTTGGATGCATGCCGAGCGGATTGCCCTCCTCGGCCGTGCGAGCAAGGCTGGCAGCAGATGGGTAGCTCCAGACATTCGAACGCGACCGACCGAAACGGCCCAACTGCACGTTGTTCCGCGATGGCGCGCCATCCTTGGCAAAGACGAAAATGAGCTCAGGCTGGCTGCGATAGAAGCTGCCCATGCCAGGCTGGTTCTTGGCCCAGACTGCCATGTTGAGAAAGCGTTCGTAGACGGCGTTGCCTGCGCTGCCGATCTCGACGACGTGGCGCCAGTCCATGCACCAGTAGTGGACAGACCCTGGCGCAGACCATTGATGCGCCAGTGTCATGGCCGATTGCAGGAAGGCGGTGAACTCGATTCCCGTCATCTCGCCCACGCCCATGGCGAAGTCGCGGTGCTTGTGCTGGCCCAAGCCTGAAACATGCCCGTTTATGGGGACATTGTAAGGCGGGTCGCTAACAATGATCGTCGCTCGATCTTCACCCATCAGCGTGGCCCATGTGGCCGGCTCAAGGGTACTGCCACAGATCAGGCGATGTTTTCCGAGTTGCCAGACATCGCCAGGCTGGGTGATCATAGGGCCATCCCCGACGATCACTGGTTCATCGTCCTCTAGCTCGGCGCCGACGCCCTCGATGCGCAGTTCGATCTCGATCCCGGTAAAGCCAGTTGCCTCGATATCGAAATCAAGGTCCAGTGTATGAAGCTCGAGCAGGATGGTATTGAGCGCCTGGTCGTCCCATTTGGACAAATCGCCCAACCTGTTGAGCGCCACCATCAGCGCTTTGACCTGCACTTCATCGAGGTGCTCGATACGGATCGCCATCACATCGGGCATGGTGAGCCGTTTGGCAGCTTCCCATTGGGCATGGCCGGAAATGATGCGGCATTCGCCATCGATGAGAATTGGCAGGACCTGGCCGAAAGCTTCGAATGATTTTATGAGTGATTGGATTTGTGATTTTGGGTGCTGGCGTGGCGCACCCGGCATTGGCGTCAATTTCTCGATGGAGATGAATTCGCTTTGCAGCTTGGTATTGCGTAAAAGAGGCGAAGTAAGTGTCACGTGCTTTGTTCCTTGCGTACGAAAGGGAACAGAGCGGCGATCATTGCAATCCGATCACCGTTCCGGCTGACGGTCTGGAGGGAAACTCAACGCGATTTGTTTCTTCAGCGCGCGAAGATTACGAGTTCCAGTAAGCTGCCCACATCAATGGGCAACTATCCGTTCGATTGTCTGGAACATCGTCCCGATTCTGAGATCGGGGCTAACTGCAAAGTCCAGGTTCGGCGCCACAGCGGCCGGATCGAGTTTGCTGTATAAACGTTACGAGCTCAGCATTATCTCACAACCGCCAACGTTGGCAACGGATAATGAGTTGGAGCTAGCCGGCGGTTTATCGTGGCGAGCATATCCCGCCATCGCAATTGCCCCGGCACTCCCGCGTCGGAACAGGCGCCGAAGCACCTGTTAGTCACCTGATATCGTCCTGTTATCGTCGTTTCAGAGGCTGGCTCTCGGAATCTGACCAACCTGTTGAAATAAAGCAACTATTTATGTCTAAGGTGGTCAAGGCTGATCATCTGTGACCTGTTTCGAAGCGATAACAGGTGGAAACAGGTAATATCAGGCCGCCCAGAGAGCGGTTCGCAGCTGCACCCCGCGTGCTGCCGGGGTTGTCGTCGGTGAGTCTAGCTCCGACCCTGGACGTGTTGAGCCATTTCGATCCTGGGACAGCGGCCCGGCTGCGACGACCATATCGACGCACTTTCTCCTCAAGATATGCACCGCAATCCACCGGGCCCAGCGACGCGGGTCGATCTCTCTACTGCTTCTGCTTCGGAACGGTGAACGTGCCACTCACCCGGCCGCCATGGCTGCTCGTTCCCGGGGCCGGGCCGCCGCCGCCGTCGACGGTCGAGAGGCCGGTCTTCAGGTCCATCGTCAGCCGCCCGCCATTGAGCGTATCTGTACCGCGCTGCAGGTGCACGCCGCCCGACAGCACGATCACCCGCCGGTTGAAGTCGTAAACCCCGGCAGCGCCGCTGGCGCGCTCATCTCCGCGGGTGACGACGACGCCGCCGGTCGCGTCGATGCGCTGGATCTTGACGCCGCCCATGTTGCTGTAGGCGACCGTCGTGCGCGCGGCGGTGAGCCTGAGATCGCCCTGATCGACCACCACGCTGCCCGAGAGTACGACCCGGTTCTGCCGGTCCTGCAGTTCGATGCTGTCGGCGGAATAGTTGACGGGCTGGTCGGAATTGAACGCGGCTATCCCCTGTGCCCCGGCCTGCGCGCCGAACGCCAGCGCGGCAATTGTGCCCGCCAGCGCGCCGGCGGCGAGGCCGCGCCAGGCGAGGCGAGATAGCAGAGCGCATCGATCCATCGGCGCCGTGCCTAGCGCCTGTCCGTTGACGGGGGAAGCGGTCAATGCGGCACCTGCATTGTGCCCATCTTGCCGGGAACCATGCGCAGGTGCGCGTGGCCCTGCAGCGACACCGTGCGCTGTTCGAGGTTCGCGTGGATCGAATCCGCCGAGAAGGTGCCCGCCGGAACCGCGCCGGCGACACCGCCGCTGCCGGTCAGGACCTTCTTGTCGAGATCCACCGCGACCCCGCTGGTGTTCATCCGGTAACCGTCGGCCGCGACGAAGCGCACCTCGCTCGGCACCGTAACCAATTGGGTGTCGTAATTGTAATTTCCGGTCGACGCCGTGATCAGCGCCGGACCTTCCTCGAGCAGCATGCGGCCGACGAGGTCGCGCATCTGCACCACCGGCTGGCTCGCGGAGTGCTGCACCGCCTCGCCGGCGGTGAGCGAGAACTCGCGGCCCTTCTCGTCTTCACCGCGATAGACCGCGTTGTTGACGAACAGCCGGTTCGGCGCGGTGGCGACCTTGTTGCGGTTGAGCAGGAAGCTGACTTCGCCGCGCGGGCCGAGCGGGGTCACCACCATCAGCGCCACGACCACGCCCACGAGCGCGGGAAGTCCGATCGCCAGCCAGCGCACCGTCCGGTCGAGCGAACTGCCCGGCGCAGCGAAAGCGCGGCGGCGGTTCCTGATCTGCTCGGCCTGTTTGGTCATGCGACCCTTCGTGCCCTAAGGCACATTAGTCGTGGCTGAAGATGTCGCGGTCGGCCCATCCGGCGATGTCCAGGCGTGCCCGCGCGGGAAGGAAAGCGAAGCAGGCCTGCGCCAGTCCCATCCGCCCTTCGCGCTCCAGCCGTTCGACGAACACGGCGTGCAGCCGGTGGAGATAGCGCACGTCCGACGCGGCGTATTCGCGCTGCGCATCGGTCAGCTGCGGCGCGCCCCAGTCGCTCGATTGCTGCTGCTTGGAGATGTCGTCGTTGAGCAGGTCGCTGACCAGGTTCTTCAAGCCATGGCGATCGGTGTAGGTGCGTGTCAGCTTGCTGGCGATCTTGGTACAGAACACCGGCGCGGCGACGACGCCGAGGTAATAGTCGATCGCCGCCAGGTCGAAACGGGCGAAGTGATAGAGCTTGAGCCGCGCAGGGTCGGCCAGCACCGCCTTGAGGTTGGGCGCGTCGTAGCGGCTGCCATTGGCGAAGCGGACGAGGTGCTCGTCGCCGTGCCCGTCGGATATCTGCACCACGCACAGCCGATCGCGCGGGGTGACGAGCCCCATGGTCTCGGTATCGACGGCGATGGGCCCCGGCGCGAGCACGCCAGCGGGCAGGTCTTCTTCGTGAAAATGAACAGCCATTAAGGTCGCCCTTAATGGCATTGGGGATTCAGGAAAAGGCCTCCTTGGAACGCAAGCGTTGCAGGCGTTAAGCCGTGGCATGGCCGACACGGTTCCCGACAGCTGGCGTGCGGCGCTCGACCCGGTGCTGGCGCTGCGCGAAAGTCGGCGCCTGGGCGGGTGGCTGCGGGCCGAGGAGGAACGCGGCGCGACGATCTACCCGCCCAAGGGCAGCCGCCTGAAGGCGCTGGAGCTGACGCCGCTCGACGCGGTCAAGGTCGTCATCCTCGGGCAGGACCCCTATCACGGGCCCGGGCAGGCGCACGGGCTGTGCTTTTCGGTGCCCGACGGAGTCCCGATCCCGCCATCGCTGCTGAACGTCTACAAGGAGTTGGAAAGCGATCTGGGGATTCCTCGCCGCTCAACGGGGAATCTGGAGCATTGGGCGCGGCAGGGCGTGTTGCTGCTCAACAACTCGCTCACCGTCGAAGCGGGCAGGGCCGGGAGCCACGCGGGCAAGGGCTGGGACGCGATCACCGACGCCGCCGTCGCCGCGGTGGCCGAGCGCGAGCTGCCGAGCGTGTTCATTCTGTGGGGCAGCCACGCGCGCCGGAAGGCAGCCAGCGTGCCGCAATTGGCGCAGGGCGCCAGCCATCTGGTCCTGACCAGCGCCCATCCGAGCCCGCTGTCGGCGCACTCGGGGTTCTTCGGCTCGAAGCCCTTCAGCAAGGCCAACGCCTTCCTGGAAGCCAACGGCCGAGGGGCGATCGACTGGTAAGCAGGCCGAAAATCGTTTAACTTCCGAACGATTTCTGGAGAGAACCATGTCGCTGAAGGTCGAACCCATCCTGCCGCGCTTCGGCGCCGAGCTGTCGGGCGTCGACCTGATCCAGCCGCTCGACGAGGAAACCGCCGAAGCGATTCGACAGGCGCAGTACCGATGGGGCGTGACGGTGTGGCGCGACACCGGGCTGACCGACGAGACCCACGTCGCCTTCAGCCGCATCTTCGGCGACCTGTTCAGTGCGCCCGCGATGCTGGCGAAATCGCGCTTCACGCTGCGGGAGATGTTCGACGCCGGGAACCTGGACCAGCAGGGCGAGATCGCCAGCGACGAGCGCACGCGGCTCTACAAGCGCGGCGACCGGTTGTGGCACACGGACACCAGCTTTATGGCGCAGAAGTCCGGCTGGAGCCTGCTGCGCTGCGTCGAGGCGCCGCCGGAAGGCGGGGCGACGTGGTTCGCCGACGCGCGCAACGCCTACGACGACTTGCCGCCAGCGATGAAGGACAAGCTCGCAGGGCTCGAGGCCGAGCACGTTCACGCCTGGTCACGACGGCGGGCGGGGATGGCCTATACCGAGGAGGAGATCGACGCGATGCCGGCGGTGCGTCAGCCGGTCGTCCTGACGCATCCGATCACGGGGCGGAAGACCATCTATGTCGGCAGCCACGCGCGCGACATCGTCGGCATGGACCGCGCCGAGGGCCGCGCGCTGATCGATGAACTGGTCGCGTGGATCACCCAGCCGCAGTACGTGTTCTCGATCACCTACAAACCGGGCGACATGTCGATCTGGGACAACCTCGCCGCCCTCCACCGCGGCGGCGACTACGACGATGTCAACCACCGCCGCGACATGCGCCGCACCACGGTGAAGTCGCCGCCGGGGACGCATGTCGGCACGGTGCGCGAGCCGATGGCCGCCTAAGCCGCGTCGGCCAGCCCCATCCACTCGTAGGCGCTGGTTTCCGGGCCGCTCTCGTTGATCGTCGTGCGGCGCATGTCGCGGCGATATTCGTCGCTCAGCAGCGGGGTCGCCGCATGCATCGTGCAGCGGTTGTCCCAGATGACGATGTCCCATTGCCGCCAGTGGTGGCGGTAGATGTACTTCTCCTGCGTCGCGTGGGTGTAAAGCTCCTCGACCAGCGCCAGCCCTTCCTCGGCGCCCATCCCCTCGATGCCGAAGCAGTGGCCGCCGACGTAGAGCGTCTTGCGGCCGTAGGGCATCGTCCGCACCAGTGGGTGCTTTACCATCGGGAAGGGAATGACCAGGCGCATCTCCGGCGTAATCTCGGCCTTGAAGCCGGCCAGCTTGCGCCCTTCCCAGAAGTCGTGGAGCCCGACGAGGTTCTCGATCCGCGCCTTCATCGCGTCGGACAAGTCGTCGTACGCCGCCCGGGCATCGATGAACCAGGTGTCGCCCCCGGCGCTCGGCGGCGGCGTTTCGACGCCGTGGAGCAACGACCACTTGGTCGGCATTGCGTGGAAGCTCGAATCGGTGTGAAACCGCTCGGCCCCCTTGGCGAGGCTCTTTGGGTCCGAGCCGTAGGGGATGATGGCATCGTTGTGGTCGATGTTGCCGGCGTAGAAGATGCCCGGCGTGATCGCCCGCGTGCCGACCGGCCGCGCCGCTGCCGGCACCCGGCTGGGCAATTCCAGCGGCCCGAAGGCGCGGCTGAAGTCCTTGTGTTGCTCGTCGTCGATCTCGGCCTCGCGGATGGCGAGGATGCCGTAGCGCGCCATCGCGTCCTCGACCGTGCGCACCAGTTCCTCGCTCGGCGGCGCGGTGAGGTCCGCGCCGACCAGTTCGGCGGCAAACAGCGGGTGGAGCGGATTGACCTGCATCGGCGGCGGCTTTCGAATTCGTTCGCCGCCAGAATAGTTGACTGAGGCAACGGTTGCAAAAGCTATCCGCGGGTGCGACCACTCGCGCATGGCCAAGCGCGAGCACACGGGGCACGAATGGGGCCAGTTGGCGAACGCGGTCGGCCCGCGCGTGCGGCTCTTGCGTAACGCGCTCGCCGCGCGCTCGATCGCGGCGCTCGAGGAATTCGCGTTGCCGACGGGCTCGCTCACCGTGCTCTCGCTGATCGCCGCCAACCCGGGCTCGAACCAGACCGCGCTGGCCAAGGCGGCCGGGGTCAACAAATCGGCGCTCGTCGGCATCGTCGACGAGCTGGAGAAGCGCGGCCTCGCGGCGCGCGACCGTTCGGCGAGCGACCGGCGGCGCAATCACCTCACCGTTACGCCGGTCGGCGAGGCGACGATGAAGGCGATGCTCGCGCGAGTCGCTGGCGGCGAAAGCAAGGTCCGCGACGCCCTGGGTTTGCGCGATCATCTGAAGCTGCTCGAGCTGCTCGATCGGGCCAACGCGGCGCTGGAATGAAGCCGGAAACGCGGCCTTAAGCACGCTCGTCCGCGCGCGGCTAACCGCGCTCGTCGGCCAGGCGATAAGTATCACACCCTATCGAAGGATGATGCGGCACGAGGTGTTGGTCTTCCGCCGAGTCGGCGAGGTCAGGCGATCCGAGGTGATCGGCGCGTTCACTTACGCGCTCGACCTCACCGAGGGCCAGCCGCAGGGCCACTCGATCCGCTGCTGCTACATCGCCGGAACGATCGCGCGAGAGCTGGGGCTCGACGACAGCACCGCAGGGGTGATCTACTACGCCACGCTGCTCAAGGATCTCGGTTGCAGCAGCAACGCGGCGCGCGTCCACGAGTTGTTCCGGACCGACGATCTCGCCTTCAAGCATGCCTGGAAGGCGACCGCTCCCGGGCCAGCCGGCGCGTTGCGGTTCGTCGTCGGCAATACGGCTCGCGGAGCCTCGGCCAGGCGGCGGGCGGCATCGCTTGCTCGCGTGCTCGTCAAAGGCAACGGCGTTGCCAGGGAATTGACCGAGACGCGCTGCACCCGCGGGGCCGACATCGCGCGCCAGCTGCGCTTTGGAGAGGCGGTCGCGCGAGGCATCTACCGGCTGGACGAGCATTGGGACGGTTCGGGGCGACCCGGCGGCCTTCGAGGCGGCGCGATTCCGCTCGCCTCGCGAGTTGCCTTGCTGGCGCAGGTCGCGGATGTGTTTCACCGCGTGGGCGGCCCACACCGGGCGGTGGAAGAGGTGGCCCGCCGCGCCGGGACGTGGCTCGACCCGGAACTGGTGCGCGCGTTCGCCGCGATCGCCGAGCGCCGGCCGTTCTGGGCGCAGCTCGAATCCTCGACAGTCGAGGTCCGCGTCAACGCCATGGCGCCCGACGAGGCCAGGGAGATCGACGAGGATTATCTCGACGCCATCGCCGCCGCTTTCGGCCGGGCGATCGACGCGAAGAGCCCGTTCACCGCCGGCCATTCCAGCCGCGTGGCGGATCTGGCGGAGCGGCTCGGGGAGCACATGGGCGTGGTGCCGTCGCGCCTCCGCCGCCTGCGGCGCGGGGCACTGCTGCACGATATCGGCAAGCTCGGAGTGTCGAGCGCCATCCTCGAGAAGCCCGGCAAGCTCGATGATCAGGAGTGGGCGGCGATGCGCGCCCACGCCGGCCACACGCAGGCCATTCTCGGCCGGATCGGCGCGTTCGCCGACATGGCCCCGATCGCCGCCGCGCACCATGAGCGCCTCGATGGCAAGGGCTATCCGCTGGGACTGGACGAACGGACGATCGGCATCGAGACGCGGATCATCACCCTGTGCGACGTGTTCGATGCGCTCAGCAGCGACAGGCCCTATCGCGCGGCGATGC
>JANWLR010000072.1 GCA_025450755.1 Sphingomicrobium sp.
AGCTGGTTGCCCTCGGAGCGCTGATTCTCGGCGGAGCACTGCCCCAAATGCCCTGGGTGCACGAATTCGGGATCCTGTGCCTGTGGGCGGCGGCGGCACTAACGCTGATGACCGGCTACAGCTATCTGCGCACAGGGCTTCGCCACATGGAGTAAGTAGCTGGCAAACAACAGTAATCGATTTCGCGATTATCACTAACGAAGTTTAGTCGTTTCCCTCTTCTACTCATCCCTCCTAGGTCTACCGGAGCCGGCCATTCGCCGGCATGTCGCGTTCCCCGCAATCCGTTCGTCGATTGGGGCCGCGGCGGCTCCCCTCCCCGCCCTTCCACCGCGGCCCCAAAGCGCCAACAGCATTGATCGATTTCCTTGTTCTCACCGACGAGAAGAATTCGTTTCCGTGCCTTCATGCGGAAGTCCTAACGCTTGCCGCCCAATTTCTTGAGGAGGCCGGAAAGTCATGGACGCGAAAACCAGTGATCCCCTGCATGGTGGCCCAAGCGAGGAAGGCGCTGCGCTGCGATCGCTCCTCGGACGAACCAACCGCGATTGGTGGCCGAACCAGCTTTCGCTCGAGATCCTTCCCCGGCCGTCAGACCCGATGGGCCCGGATTTCGATTACGGCGAAGAATTCCAGTCGCTCGATTATTATGCGGTAAAGCGCGACCTCACTGCGCTGATGACCGACAGCCAGCCGTGGTGGCCGGCGGATTACGGGCATTACGGACCCTTCTTCATCCGCATGGCGTGGCACTCGGCCGGTACCTACCGCATCGGAGACGGCCGCGGCGGCGCCAACTCCGGGCAGCAGCGTTTTGCACCGCTCAACAGCTGGCCGGACAACGCGAACCTCGACAAGGCGCGCAGGCTCCTTTGGCCGATCAAGCAGAAATATGGCCGCAAATTGAGCTGGGCCGACCTGCTCATTCTCGCCGGAAACGTCGCCTTTGAATCCATGGGCGCTCCGGTGTTCGGCTTCGGCGGTGGCCGCGCCGACGTCTATGAGCCCGAGCACGACGTCTATTGGGGCACGGAGGAGCAATGGGTCGGCAAGGGTGCGACGCCGCGCATGGGCGACGTTGCGGAAGAAGTGCTCGAGAACCCGCTGGCCGCGGTCCAAATGGGGCTGATTTACGTGAACCCGGAGGGCCCGGGCGGAAGTGCCGATCCGTTGGCGTCTGCCCGCGAGATCCGCGAAACCTTCCACCGCATGGGCATGACGGACGAGGAAACCGTCGCGCTGACTGCGGGCGGCCACACGTTCGGCAAATGCCATGGTGCCGGAGACGCCTCAAAGGTCGGCGCCGAGCCCGAAGGCGCGGACATCGCGCAGATGGGGCTTGGCTGGCAGAGCGGCCACGGCTGCGGAATGGCCGACGACACGATCACCAGCGGCCTCGAAGGCGCATGGACACCAACGCCGACAAAGTGGAGCAGCAACTATTTCCACATGCTGCTCGACTATGAATACGAGCTCGTGAAAAGCCCCGCGGGCGCGAAACAATGGCAACCAAAGGAGGTGAAGCCGGAGGACATGGCTCCAGCGGCGCACACGCCCGGCAAGCGTGTCCCGACGATGATGACGACGGCGGACATGGCCTTCAGGGAGGACCCGGAATTCCGCAAGATTTCCGAGCGTTTCCGGAACGACCAGGATGCGTTCGCCGACGCGATGGCCCGCGCATGGTTCAAGCTTTGCCACCGAGATATGGGGCCCAAGTCCCGCTACCTCGGACCCGAAGTGCCGGAGGAAGATCTAATCTGGCAGGATCCGGTACCCGCTGGCCACACTCCCACCGAAAGCGAAGTCTTCGATCTCAAATCGAAAATCCTCGGCAGCGGACTGACTGTCAGCGAGCTCGTGAAGGCGGCCTGGGCTTCGGCCTCGACCTACCGGCAATCCGACCATCGAGGCGGCGCGAATGGCGCGCGGATCCGCCTCGCTCCGCAAAAGGGTTGGATGGTCAACGACCCCGACGAGCTGCAGAAGGTTCTGTCGAAGCTCGACGAATTGCGCGGGAGAATCTCACTCGCAGATGCGATCGTGCTCGGCGGATCGGCGGCCGTCGAGAAAGCCGCGAAGGATGCGGGCTACAGCGTCACGGTGCCGTTCGCCGGCGGCCGCGGCGATGCGAGCCAGGATCAGACCGACGTCGATGGCATCGCTTATCTCGAGCCCAAGGCCGACGGCTTCCGGAATTACCTGTCGACCCGATTCAGCGTTCCGACCGAGGAGTTGCTGATCGATCGCGCTCAGCTCCTTGGCCTCACCGCTCCGGAGATGACGGTGCTGATCGGCGGCCTGCGCGTCCTCGGCGCGAACCAGGGCGGGTCAAAGCACGGCGTCCTCACCGAACGCGTCGGCCAGTTGACGAACGACTTCTTCGTCAACCTTCTCGACATGCGCACCGCATGGCAACCGGTCGACGAAAGCGGCGACAGCGAGTTCATCGGTTCTGACCGCGCGAGCAACGAGCGGAAGTGGACGGCTACGCGGACGGACCTCATATTCGGCTCGAACTCACAATTGCGGGCGATTTCGGAGGTCTATGCGGCCGACGATGCCAAGGAGAAGTTCGTGAAGGACTTCATTGCTGCGTGGGTGAAGGTCATGGACGCGGATCGGTTCGACCTTCGCAGGCCCAAGACGGCTCAGCGTTCGGCCACCCGCGAGCCGGAAATGGCGAAGTAACGCGGGCTTCCGCGCTCGGGCCTATGCAGGTTCGAGCGCGGCCGCCGGCTCGATTGCAGCCAGGTCGGAGATGAGATCGCCGGCGATTCGCCGAAGAGTCGTCGCAAGGAGCTGGAATTCGCTCTCTCGCGGGCTCGAACGGCGCCAGATGAGCGCGATCCGCCGGTAGGGATAATCCGAGCGCAGCGGTCGTGCGTCGACTTCCGTTCCGGCGAGGATTCCGGCCTCGATCGCCATGCCCGGCACGAAGGTGAGGCCAAGGCCGTTATCGACCATCTGCACGAGCGTGTGGAGCGACGTACCCATCATTGCCGCGTTCGCTCGAAGCTCGGGCCTGTTGCAGGCGGAAAGAGCATGATCCTTAAGACAGTGGCCATCCTCGAGCAGCAGAAGGCGATCCTCATCAATTTCGGCCGCCGCGATCGACGGCGTCCCGGGAGCCTCGCCGTTCGGATAGGCAACGTAAAGCGGATCGTCGAACAATGGCGTACTGTCGACTTCGCCGCATGCGAAGGGAAGTGCGAGCAGCACACAATCGAGCTGTCCCCGGTGCAGCGCTTCGCAAGCGGCGGCGCTGGTCTCCTCGCGCAAATAGAGCTTCAGCTGCGGCCACTGATTCCTCAGTCGCGGCAGCATCGTCGGAAGCAGGAAGGGAGCAATGGTGGGGATGACACCCATTCTCAGCTCGCCATGGAGCGGTCGCCCTTGCGCTCGGGCCATCTCGGCCAGTTCCTCGGTCTCGCGCAGCACCGCAATCGCCTTTTTCGCGATCCTATCGCCCAGCGCTGTGAAGCGCACGACTCGGCGTGTTCGCTCAACCAGGGTCACGCCGAGGAGAGTCTCGAGCTCCCGCAATCCCGCCGATAGCGTGGACTGGGTGACAAAGCAGGCGTCCGCGGCCTTCCCGAAGTGCCCAAAACGTCGCAATGCGACGAGATATTGGAGCTGCTTGATCGTTGGCAGATGGACGATCATTGATTGAAAAATCCAATCACTGACAGCCGTATAATGGACTTGAACGATTTATACCAGCCACCTAGATGGCCCTCATCGAAAGTTACGCTGCACTGCAGCAATGAGGGAGAATCGACCATATGCTTACCGTTGGTGACAAGCTTCCAGCACTCACCTTGCCCGTTCAGCAGGGCACGTCCGCGCTGCCTGCCGGCGAAACCATCGACCTTGGCCAGACCAGCGGCAAGTGGAAGGTGCTTTTCTACTGGCCCAAGGACTTCACCTTCGTCTGCCCGACCGAGATCGTCGGCTATGGCGAACTGAAGGCCGATTTCGACGACCGGGATGCCATTCTGATTGGCGCCTCGACCGATACCGCCCATGTGCATTTCGCCTGGCGGCGCTCGGACGAGCAGCTGGCCGGTGCCGACTTCCCGTGGATTGCCGACAACAAGAAGGAATTGGCCGAGGCGTTGGGCATCGTCGATCGAAACGAGGGCGTTGCCTTTCGTGCGACCTTCATCGTCGATCCCGACAACGTGATCCAACATGTCACCGTTAACGGGTTGAATGTCGGTCGCAATCCGGCCGAGACCCTGCGCGTGCTCGACGCACTGCAGACTGACGAGCTGTGCCCGTGCAACTGGCAGCCGGGCGAGGACGTGCTCCAGCCGAAGGCCGCCTAACCTCCTGGAAGGGAGGCTGCCGGCCGGTTCGCCCCCTTAAACCGGCCGGCACTCACAAGGGGCGGGCTCTCTCTCCCCAGGCCCGCCCCTTTTTCACGTCCGGAGTTCCTGAATGTCCCTCAAAGCTTTCATCGAAACACTTCCCGATTATGCGAAGGATCTTCGGCTCAATCTCGGCTCGATCTTGAGCGATCAGCTGATCGCTGAAGAGCGCAAGCTTTCGCTGCTGCTCGCCTGCGCTCACGGGTCCGGTTATCGGCCGCTGGTTTCGGCGGCCGAAGCGGAGATTTCGGGCAAGCTCGACGAGAAGGTCGCCAACGCCGCTCGGGGGGCCGCGGCGGTGATGGCGATGAACAATGTCTATTACCGTTTCGTCCACCTTGTCGCGAACCCGGAATATGAGACCAAGCCGGCACGGCTGAGGATGAACTTCATCGGCCAGCACGGGATCGCCAAGGAACAGTTCGAGCTTTTCTCGCTAGCTGTGTCGGCGATGAACGGCTGCGGAATGTGCATCGATAGCCACGAGCGCATCTTGCTTGAGAATGGCGTCAAATCCGATGTCATTCAGTCTGCCGTGCGGATCGCCGCGGTGATGAAGGCCATCGCTACGGTTCACGCGACGCTTTAAATCAGCAGCAGGCGCACCGCGACGACAAAGAGAGTGACCGCGAGCACCGGCCGGAGCAGGCCGTCGGACGCGCGGGCACTCAAGAGGCTTCCGACAATGATCCCCGGGATCGAGCCGACGAGCAACGCCAGCATGAGACCCAGGTCCACCGAACCCATCAGCCAGTGGCCAATTCCGGCGATTAGCGTCAGCGGCACCGCGTGGGCGATGTCGCTCGCAGCGACACGCGCGACTGGCAGGCGCGGGTAAAGGATCAGCAGCGCAGTCGTGCCGAGGGCTCCCGCTCCGACTGACGTGACGGAAACGAGCACTCCAAGCGCAACACCAAGCAACACGGTCCAGCGCCGCCGCCTTCCCTGCTCCATGGCGTGGATATGGTGGCCGGCCCAGCTCAAGATCTGGGGCCGGAGGAAGACCGAAATGCTCGTGACCAGAAGGGCAATGCCAAGCAACAAATTGAGCACGCCCGACGCACTCTGATTCAAGGTGCCAACACGACTCATGACGAACAATGTGAGGATGGAGGCGGGAACGCTGCCCGAAGCCAATGCGCCAACGATCCGCCAGTCTACGGTTCCCTGCTTGCCGTGGACAGCAGTGCCGACGGTCTTGGTGACAGAGGCGTAGAGAAGGTCGGTTCCGACTGCCGTAACCGGATGGAAGCCGAACAGGATGACCAATAGCGGGGTCATCAGCGAGCCGCCGCCAACGCCGGTCAAGCCAATCAGCATGCCGACCAGGAATCCCGTCGCCGAGTAGAGCGGATTATAGGCGGAAAATATCTCTTTAACCTCTCGATGGCGGATCTTCGGTCGTCGCCGCTTTCGCCGAAAGCCCGAGGCGCGCCAAGAGGAAAGCAACGTGGCTGCGATCAGCCCGGCTGGAATTTGCAACGGTCGACAATTAGATTGGAGACGTAACGGGAAGGAACGGCGACGCTTGCAGTCGAGTCTCATCGAATATCTAGATTCGGTCAAATCGCGCGACCCAGCCGCGCGGTCACGGTGGGATGTGCTCTTCTATCCCGGAGTCACAGCTCTCGGATTCCACCGCGTCGCCCATTGGCTGTGGGAAGGGCATCTCTTCTTCCTGGCGCGCCTGATCAATCATCTCGCGCGATTCCTGACCGCGATCGACATTCATCCAGGCGCGAAGATCGGCAAGCGCTTCTTCATCGATCACGGGTTCACCGTAATCGGCGAAAGTGCCGAGATTGGTGATGACGTCACGATCTACCAGCATGTGACTCTTGGCGGCACCAATCCGACAACCGGCGTCGGGGGCAAGCGCCATCCCACGCTTCGAAGCGGCGTCGTGGTCGGTTCCGGCGCCCAAATCCTCGGCCCGATCGAGATTGGCGAGGGCGCGAAGATCGGAGCCAATTCGGTTGTCACCAAGGACGTCGCGGCCGGCCAGACGGTTGTCGGAATTCCCGCCAAGCCGGTTCCGGTCGACGCGGTGCACTACAGTCCCGGGTTCGTGCCATACGGGACACCTTGCGGCGAGGATTGCGATCCATCGCGTGCGCGGCTGCTGGAGCTTGAACACGAAATCGAAGAATTGCGCGCCGAAATCCTGAAGATGAAGGCTACACGGCAGCCGCAGCCGAAAGTGAAGTCTGCTTGAGCGTCATCGCGCCGTTCCCCAGCGTGTGGGACCGGCGCCCAATCGCCACGTTTGATCGCAGGGAGCTAGGCCGCATTCTCGACCTCTACGGCCGCATGGTCGCCGCCGGGCACTGGCGCGACTATGCGCTGAGGATCGACCTGGACGTGGCCGTATTCGCCGCATTCCGCCGCCACTCCGAGCGGCCGGAAATCCGCATCGAGAAACGCCCCGCGCTTCGACAGAAGCAGGGGGCGTTCGCGCTGGTCGGGGAGCATGGTGCAGTGCTCAAGCGGGGCCACGACCTTGCCGGGGTGCTGGCCCCGCTCGAGCGCCGGCTTATGCGGCTGGTGCGGTAGCCGGAACGGCTGCTGTACGATCCAGGTTCGGCAGTCGCGATTGCAGGTTTGCAGGCAAGCGATTGACCACGATCCGCCGCGCCTGATGCCAATAGGCTGACAGCAAGAGTAACGCCGAGCCGATCACGAGCGCGGTCAGCGCAATATTGAGTTCGACCGCGCCAAATCGCTTGAACAGCTCTGTCAGCGCATAAAGCACATAGGCAAGCGCCGAGACGAGCAGTGCACGACGGTCTACCGCAAGCGCGGTCAATCCGAACAATATGTAGAGACCGACCACGAGCAGACCCACGCCCGTGCCTACACTGCCGTTCGTCACGCCGAGAAGCGTGAAGATTGGGTGGGCAATCATCGGCGCCGCCAGGAGATGGAGCCAGAAGGCAACGTCGGAGCGGCGAGTCAGCCGCGCGCGGTCGGAAGAATCCCACCACATCGCGAACAGGAACATGCCGATCCCGAGCAGGAGCACGAAGCTCAGAATCAGATTCATCGCGCTGTGGCTGTCGCCCGGTTGAACAATTCCCACGACGATTGCCAGGAAGAGGCCGGCGATTGCGGCCGCTCCAGCAGCAATGGTGATCGGTACCTGGAAGCGGCGCCAGTGGATCCATGCGGCAGCGGCGGCGATTGCCGCGCTGATCGCACCGACGGTAGCGGCGAGCATCTGATTATCATTGTTGAACCGGTCGGGTCCGATCATTTCAACGAGAGCAAAGCCGCTCGTTGCAAGCACACCGCCAACAAAGGCGAGCAGGAGAAGGATCGACGGAAGCGCCATGCGCCGCTTCGCGGTGAAGAACAGCGCCAGGCCCCAAGCTGTCGCGGCGATCGCCAGCGGCGCAAGGAAGCTTGGACCAATCTCGCCATGATCGCTGATGAATAGTCCACTTGCCTGACCGATGCTCTGGCCGATCCAGCCGACCGCGAAGAGCAGGATCGCCGCGGCGATAGAGACGAAAATATCGTTGAACCCGGTGATGAGCCGGAACTGTTCCTCGTCCGGGATCACGGTTTTGCGTTGCTTTTCAACATAGGCGCGTAGCGCGTTTGCCGCACCGACGGTGATTGCACCGGCGTCGACTGCATCGTCGAG
>JANWLR010000073.1 GCA_025450755.1 Sphingomicrobium sp.
CGCGCTTGTCCCGATCGGAACCTTGCCGTCGTGCCAGACGACTGACGATGGCAACGGAATAAGCGCTGGACGTGAACACGCCACTTCAGCCGGCCAAAGCAAGATCAGGAATAAAGACAGGCCTCGTCTGATCTGCATTCCGGCTCCGAATGAAAGCGCTTCCATTTTCCATTGTTAGGGGGCTCTTCGTCCCGCTGGCAAGGTGATTGATCAGTCGTTGCGAACAGCTCAACTGCTTGCCAACGTGTGCGCGCGATGAAGCGGAACTCAACCATCGACGATGTCGCCAGGGCAGCCGGCGTCGCTCGGGTGACCGTTTCGCGAGTGCTTAACAACGGCGCGAATGTCCGGCCCGAAACACGGGAACGAGTCCAAAGGGCGGTCGAGGAACTCGGCTATTCGGTAAACCAGCAGGCGCGGGCGCTTGCGAGCGGCATGGGCCGGCAAATCATGCTCATCCATGCGCACAGCCCTGAGCTCGAGCCGAACAGCTATTACAATGCCGGACTCGAGCTTGGCGCTCTGCGCGGCTGTTCTTCGCTCGGCTTTGATCTGGTCACCCGTGCAGTCGATCCCGAGGATGGTGATCGCTTCCGCCTTCTTTCCTCGATTCTCGATCGTGACAGGCCTGCAGGAATCATCCTCTCGCCGCCGCTTTCGGACGACGTTCAGTTTATCGACACGGCGCGTCGCGCGGGCGTTCAAGTCGTCGCGGTCTCTGCGGGGGAGCGGGCGCGCGGATCCGTCCTGGCCGTGGGCATCGACGAACGTGCGGGCGGCCATGACATCGGAACTCACCTGACGTCTCTCGGACATCGTTGCGTCGGCTTCATCAAGGGTCCCCCTGAGCACCAGGCGGCGGCACTGCGCTACGACGGCTTTGTTCGGGCCCTTCGTGAGGCAGACGTTAACGAGGCCCCTTGGACGACCAGCGGCGACTTCACGTTCAAGTCCGGAGTTGAAGCGACGGAGCGGCTGCTGAGCGACCGCCGCGAAGTGACCGCGATTGCCTGCGCGAACGACGATATGGCCGCCGGCGTGATGCTGGCTTTGCATCGTGCCGGTTTCGACATCCCTCAAACAATGTCCGTGACCGGCTTCGATGATACGCCGATGTCCGAGATCGTGTGGCCGCCTCTAACCACCATCCGCCAGCCGATTAAGGATTTGGCGACGCGCGCGGTCCATCTGTTGATCGAGAGCCAATCGAACGGTGGCATTCGCTATGAGTCCCTCCCGTTCGAGCTCATCGTTCGCGAATCCACGTCAAAGCCGAAGGGGCCAGGTCGTGCTTGACACACCGGAATCTTTGCCGCACCAAAATGGAAGCGCTTCCAATGCTGTTGGGAGTTCTGGCTCGCCGCGCGTCATAAGCGGCAAGCCTAAGAGGGGAGAAAATTGTTGCCGAATCGTCCGACGCATGCGCGCCGTGCACTGCTCCTTGCCGGAGGGTGTTGTTCCTCACTGGTGATGTTTCCGACGGCCGCATTGGCCCAGGCGACGCCGGACCAGACAAATCCAGAGGCTCAGCAGCAAACGCCACCGCCGCCGGCAGCCACCACTGTTCCTGGCGAGCCGAATAAGACGAACAAGGCGCCCGAAGGCACCATCGTTATCACCGGCATCCGGCGCAGCGTCCAAGACTCAATCGCAATCAAGCGGCGTGAAACGAGCATGGTCGAAGCGGTTTCCGCGGAGGAAATCGGCAAGCTGCCCGACGTCTCCATCGCCGAATCGATCGCTCGTCTACCGGGCCTCACCGCGCAGCGCGTCGGCGGGCGCGCAGAGATTGTTTCGATCCGCGGTTTTTCACCCGACTTTTCGACCGTTTTGTTGAACGGGCGCCAGCAGGCCAGCTCGGGCTACAACCGAGCCGTCGAGTTCGATCAATACCCATCCGAACTGCTCGGTTCCGTCGTCGTTTACAAGACGCCCGACGCGGACATTTCCGGGATGGGCCTGGCCGGCACGGTCGATCTTAGGACCATCCGTCCGCTCGAATATGGCAAGCGGGCGATCGCTCTCAACATTCGTGGAGAGATCGATCAGGGCGGCGGCCGCAATGCCGAAATGTCAAACAAGGGATGGCGTGGAAGCGCGAGCTACATCGGCCAGAACGAGGACGGCACGCTTGGCTGGTTGATCGGTTTTGCGCATCTCGATGCCCCCGCCCACATCGACCATACGCAGGACTGGTATTACGAGAATTACGGCGCAGGCTCCGCCTACGGCGATACGAACATCCTGGCGGGCCAGGAAGCGTTTGCCTACAATTCGCGCGATATCCGCGACGGCGTCATGGGAACCGTGGAATGGAAGCCGAGCGATTTCCTCCATTCCGTTTTCGACGTCTATTATTCCCGATTCAAGCAGCACACCGTTATGCACGGCGCTGAGTGGTTCTCGGATGCTTATATCGGGCAACCGACCACCTTCACCAATCTTCAAAATGTAAGCCGCTACGGCGCGACATATGCCCAGTCCGGCCATGTCGACGGCGTTAACCTGATCCTTCGTAATGACGACAACAGGCGCACAGACCATCTCTTCTCGGCAGGCTTGAACAACGACTTCCGGCTGGCCGAACGCACGCATCTCTATGCGGACCTCTCTTATTCTTCGAACAAGCGTGACGAGACGTATATCGAGACGTACGCGGGCTATGGCCTCGGCCCGAACGTCGATACTCGAACACTCGACAGCTACGACTTCTTCAATCCAGCCATGAGTTTCCCGCAGTTCACCGGCTTCGGGCTCAACTATGCTGATGCAAACCAGGTTTCGCTCGGCGATCGCGATCCGTGGGGCGGCTGGGGGCACGATGGCCTCATGAATTCGCCGCACGTCAGGGAAAACTTGGGCTCAGGCGATCTGACGCTGAAGCAGCAGCTCGGAGGCGGCTTCTTCAGCAGCCTCGAAGCAGGCATCGATTTCACGCATCGGCACAAGACCAAGTCCGTCGACGAACATAATCTCATGCTGAAGAACGGCCGGCAGGAGGTGCTGGTCGATCCAAGGTTCCTGAACGACCCGACATCGCTGAGCTTTGCCGGCATGGGCAACGTTCTCGACGTCAATATCGTCGATGCGATCCCGACCTACTATGATCTGACGCCTGTCACCGACACGGCCCATTACGACAAGGCGTGGGGTATCAAGGAAGACATCCTCACGTTCAAGGCGAAGGCCAATATCGATTCCGGCGGCTTGCACGGAAATATCGGCGTGCAGGTGGTCAGGCAAAGACAGCAGTCGAACGGCCTGCGAATCAACGAGACCGTCTCGCCGACCGTGCTCACGCCAGTCGACATCGCGGCTTCCTACACCGACATCCTGCCGAGTCTCAATCTCTACTACGACTTCGACAACAGGAACCGCATTCGCTTCGCCGCGGCGAAAGTCATGGCGCGGCCGCGCATGGATGACATGCGGGCGAATCTGGTTCCGGACTTCAATGGCGGGATCTGCGATAGCGGCGCATGCTCGCCCGGAGCGGTACTTAATCCGTGGTCGGCGAGCGGCGGCAACCCGAACCTCAAGCCGTGGCGCGCGAAGGAAGTGGATGTCGCCTATGAATGGTACGGCGGCAAGGCGACCTACTTTAGCGTCAACGCCTTCAACTTCTGGCTCGATAATTACATATACGACAAGAACGTAACTTTCGATTTCTCGAGCTTCCCGCTGCCGCCTAACGCGGCGCCGCTGATCGACCCCGCAACATGCGATCCCGTAAACGGAGTAAACGGCTGCACGATCAGCCCCATCGGAACCTTGTCCGAGCCGGCTAATGGCAAGGGCGGGTGGATCCGCGGAATCGAGGTGAGCGGCGCGATCGAATTTGGACGATTTGCGCGCTTCCTCGACGGTTTTGGGGCACAAGGTGGAATCGCCTACAGCAAATATAGACTTAATGGTGAGGCGTCTGCGGTGATCGGCGCTCTGCCCGGTTTCTCGCCGTGGACGTACAACATCACCGGCTATTACGAGAAGAACGGTTTCCAGGCCCGGGCAAGCTATCGTTTCCGCTCGGCGTTCAAGGGCGAGGTCGTGTCGCTCTTCACGAACCTCGGAACGCCGAAAATCCTGGCGGACAAGCAGCTCGATGCGCAGGTCGGTTACACGTTCCAGCCCGGTTCGCGGCTTAATGGACTAGGCATCCTACTCCAGGTCAGCAATGTGCTGAATTCGCCGTATCGGACCGTGAACGGAAACGACCTCAATTTTTATGAGAAATACGGGCGCCAGTGGCTGCTCGGTGCCAGCTACCACTTCTAGGCGAATTTGAAATGACGGTTCTTTCCGGTCGTGTTCGGCCGACTGCATTTCTGTATCTTGCAGCTATATTCGTTGCCAGCAGTGCAACTGCGGCCGAGATCTGGCCGAAGGCGGCCGCGAGCTCCGCGCCCAATCCGGCTCTGGAGGCTCGCGTTCATTCAATCGTTTCGGGGATGACGCTCGAAGAGAAGATCGGCCAGATGACTCAGGCCGACATTCGTTCGATCACGCCCGACGATGTCCAGCGCTATTATATCGGTTCCATCCTCAACGGCGGCGGCGCGTGGCCGTCGATGAACATGCACGCGAGCGTCGACGACTGGCTCAAGTTGTCGGACGCCTTCTACCGCGCCTCAATGTCGACGGATATGAAGGTCAAGGTCCCGGTGATCTGGGGCACGGATGCGGTCCACGGCCATAACAATGTCTACGGCGCGACCCTTTTTCCGCACAATATCGGCTTAGGCGCCGCGCACGATCCCTTGCTCGTACAGCGCATTGGACGGGCAACCGCGGCAGAAGTTCGCGCGACCGGCATCAGCTGGGCGTTCGCACCGACGCTCGCAGTCGTGCAGAACCCGCGCTGGGGACGAACTTACGAGAGCTACAGCTCAAATCCGGCGCTCGTGCGCTCTTATGGCGAGGCGATGGTTAAAGGCCTCCAGGGAAAACTGGGTTCTCCGACGTCGGTGCTCGCAACAGCGAAACATTATCTGGGCGATGGCGGGACGTTCCACGGTAAGGATCAGGGTGAAACCCGCACAACCGAGGCCAACCTCGAACGCACGCATGCTGCGGGCTATTACGGCGCATTGAAGTCGGGCGTTCAGACCGTCATGGTGAGCTATTCCAGCTTCACCGACACATCGACCGGCAAAAGCTGGGGCAAGATGCACGGTAACCGTCATCTCATAACCGACGTTCTGAAGCGCCGGCTCGGTTTCAACGGTCTGGTTGTCAGCGACTGGAACGCGGTCGGACAGGTTCCCGACTGCACCAATTGGCATTGCCCGCAGGCAATCAATGCCGGGATCGACCTCGTCATGGTTCCGGACGATTGGAAGAAGTTCATCGCGGCAACAATCGACGATGTGCGCGCCGGCCGGATTCCAATGAGCCGTATCGACGATGCGGTGTCACGCATTGTCCGCGTCAAATTGAAGGCTGGACTTTTCAGCGCCTCTCCCGCGACCGGGCCGCATCCCAATGCCTCGGCTCTCCACTCACCGGCAGTCCGCGAGCTCGCCCGTCAAGCCGTCCGGGAATCGCTCGTCTTATTGAAGAACAATTCGAACGTCCTTCCGCTTCGCCGTACCGGGAAGATATTGGTTGTTGGGAGGGGAGCGGACAGCCTGCCCATGCAGGCCGGCGGATGGTCGCTGACGTGGCAGGGCGACCAGACGACAACGGCGGATTATCCCTATGCCGATACTTTGCTCTCTGCATTGCGAAAGTCACTTGGGCCGAACCGTGTCGATTACAGTCCCGATGGCTCGGGAGTGGACGTTCACAATTATAGCGCCGTCGTGATGGTCGCGGCCGAAAAGCCATATGCGGAAGGCGCAGGTGACATCAGCTTTCCGGCATCGATGCGCCACACCAGTCGCTATCCGCAGGACCTCGAAGCCCTCGAAAAGGTTAGCGGCAAGGGCGTGCCGGTCGTTACCCTGCTCTATTCAGGCAGGCCGGTCGCTGCGAACGACCTCATCAACCGATCCGACGCATTTATCGCAGCATGGCTGCCCGGCACGGAAGGCATGGGCCTGGCCGACATGTTGATTGCCGGCGCGGACGGCCGGGCGAGGTTCAACTTCACCGGGCGGCTGTCTTTCGATTGGCCTGCCGCTGATTGCCTACCGAAGTCTGGCGCAATCCAGTTCCACCGCGGGTACGGCCTGTCCCTGGCCAGCCGAACTACCCTTAGCCACCTTCCCGAAACGGCGCCTGTCATGGCTTGCCCAGCCGAAAGCCGGTAATCGGCGGCGCCATGCGGAAAATTCTGATCGTCGGTGGCGGTACTGCGGGCTGGATGACCGCAGCTCTCTTCGGCAAGCTTTTTCAGGGCCTTTACGATATCGAACTTGTAGAAAGCGAAGCCATCGGCACCGTCGGAGTGGGCGAAGCGACCATCCCGGCAATCAAGAAATATAATGAACTCATCCAGCTCGATGAGCCCGAGTTCATGCGGCGCACTCAGGCGACCTTCAAGCTCGGGATTAGGTTCGACGACTGGGTGCGGCCCGGACACACTTATATTCACGGCTTCGGTGTCATCGGCCAGGACTGGGAATGGCTCCGCTGCCACCAATATTGGCTTCGAGTGAACCAGCTTGGGCGCGCGGAGGATTTTGCACGCTTTTCGATCAACACCGCGTCGGCGCTTGCAAACAAGTTCATGCATCCTCGAGCCGAAATGGCAGAATCACCGATCGGTCATATTGCCTACGCGTTCCAGTTCGATGCTTCCCTCTATGCCAAATATCTGCGTTCGCTTGCGGAGCAGCATGGCGTCGTTCGGACCGAGGGGCGAATTGTCGATGTGCAAGTGGCCGGGAACGGCGACATCGCGTCGGTAACCCTGGAAGGCGACCGCAAGATCGCTGCCGACTTCTTCATCGATTGTTCTGGTTTCCGCGGTCTCCTCATCGAGCAGACCTTGAAGACCGGATATGAAGATTGGAGCCGTTGGCTGCCCTGCGACCGGGCAATGGCGGTGCCTTGCGCTCGAACCGAACCTCTGGCGCCGCTCACGCGTGCGACTGCTCGCGAGCCCGGATGGCAGTGGCGCATTCCTCTTCAGCATCGCACCGGCAACGGCCTCGTCTACTCGAGCAAGCACATCGATGATGATGATGCCGAGAAGTTGCTGCTCTCCCACCTCGATGGCGAGCAGCTCGCGAATCCGAATCGCCTTCGATTCACAAGCGGCAAGCGGCGCAAGATGTGGAATCGAAACTGCGTAGCCCTCGGACTTGCCGCCGGCTTTCTCGAGCCGCTGGAGTCGACGAGCATCCATCTCGTCCAGTCGGCTGCGGTTCGGCTAGTCAGGCTCTTTCCCGATGCGACGACCGATCAGGCAACGATCGATGAATTCAACCGCCAATGCGACTTCGAATGGGAGCGCGTGCGGGACTTCATCGTGCTGCATTATTGGGCGAACCAGCGGGATGGGGACTTCTGGAAATATTGTCGCGACATGGAGCTTCCTGCGACGCTCCAGCGCAAAATCGACCTGTGGTGCTCCAACGGTCGAATTTTCCGTGAGGACGACGAGCTTTTCGCCGAGGAAAGCTGGATCCAAGTACTTATCGGCCAGGAAGTCATGCCGCGCAGCTATGATCCGCTGGTCGCCATCAAGAGCGATTCGCAGATCGAGCAGTTCCTAGGCAATATCGCGGCAACGATCGCCCGTTGCGTCAGCGTCATGCCCACGCAGGACGAATATATCAGGAAATATTGTCCGGCGGATCCGATCGCGTGAGGCGGTTCGCCGAAGTCGTCTTCGGAGCCGTTCTTGCCGCAGGTTGCGCGACGGCCCGCGCGGCCAGTCCGCTTTCCGCCGAGATGTGGCTCACCACCGCGGACCAGACCCAGAAGCTCGAGGCGAAACCATTCCAACAGCCGGCACGTCGCGTGTCCGGAAACGAAGCGGTCACGATCGATACGTCGCAGCACTTCCAGAAAATACATGGATTCGGCGCGGCAATGACCGATGCGTCGGCGCTGGTCCTGAGCAGTCTTCCGGCCAAAAAGCGCAAGGCGCTGATGGCCGAGCTATTCGGCCGAAAGAATGGCGGTCTCGGGCTATCATTCACTCGGCTGACGGTCGGCGCTTCAGACTTTTCGACCAGGGATTACAGCTACGACGATACCCCCGGAGACTTGCCCGATCCCGAGCTTCGCTATTTTTCGATCGCGAGCGCCAAGAGGTATGTCCTTCCGCGGATACGTGAAGCGCTGAAGATCAATCCCGATCTCCAGGTGATGATCAGCCCATGGAGCGCCCCGGCGTGGATGAAGACCAGCCGGAGCCTGATCAAGGGTCAGCTCCTGCCGCAATATTATCCGGCGTTCGCCAATTACCTCGCGAAAACGGTTCAGGCGTTCGGCCGTGAAGGCGTGTCGGTGTCGATGCTCACAATTCAGAACGAACCCAATTTCGAGCCGGACGACTATCCGGGGGAGCGCGTCGATCCACCGCAGCGCGCGAAGATCATTGGCCTTTACGTCGGACCGACCTTCGAGAAACTCGGACTTCGCACGCAAATCCTGGACTGGGATCACAACTGGGACCATCCGGAGATGCCGCTGGCGGTCCTCGCAGATCCCGTCGCGCGGCATTATATCTCCGGCGTCGCCTGGCATTGCTATGAAGGCGATGTCCGGGCGCAAACGCCGGTTCACGACGCCTATCCTCGTAAGGATGCGTGGCTCACAGAATGTTCAGGCGGAGAATGGTCATCCAAATATGCCGAAGTGCTCGGCTGGATGGCAGACAAGCTCATCATCGGCGCGTCCAACAACTGGTCGCGCGGCACCTTGCTTTGGAACTTGGCACTGGATCCGGCGCATGGACCCCATACTGGCGGCTGCTCGGATTGCAGGGGCGTCGTGACGATCGATCCGGCAACCGGCGCGATCACCCGAAACGTCGAATATTACGTGCTCGCTCACGCGAGCCGATTCGTGCTGCCTGGCGCTGATCGGGTAGCGACAGCGACGCATGGTGGCAGCGTTGATGCAGCAGCGTTTCTCAATCGAGACGGGAGTCGTGTTGCAATTCTCTACCGCAAGTCCGGTGATGGGGTGGTAAGGATTGCAATCGACGGCGAGCGCTATTCGGTGTCGATCCCTAAGGGTTCCGTCGCAACCTTGCGCTGGCGGCCACGAAAAGACGTCAAGTGAGTGCTGTCGGTTCCGATAAACGACGCAGCTTTGCCTTCGCGGCGGTCACCACCCTCTTCTTCGTCTGGGGATTCATAACCTCGAACAATGATCCGTTGATTGTCGCGCTGCGTGCTGCATTTCATCTCGGTTATACCGAAGCGCTGCTAACTCAGATCGTCTTTTTCGTCGCTTACGGGTTCCTCTCCCTCCCGGCGGCTTGGCTAACCAGTCGCGTTGGACCGGTGGACATGGTCCTGGGCTCGCTCGCATTGATGGCCTGCGGTTGTCTCCTCGTCGTCGCGAGCACGAGCGCCAGCGATTTCCGGCCCATCCTTGCTGCGCTGTTCGTCCTTGCCGCGGGCTTCACTGCGCTGCAGGTCGCTGCCAACCCGCTCGCCGCGGAGCTCGGAGCGCCGAAGCGAAGCCACTTTCGCCTCAACTTCGCGCAAGCGTTCAACTCGCTCGGAGTGGTCATCGGAGTCCATTTTGGCTCGCTCGTGATGCTTGCTGACCCCTCTCTAAGGACCGCATCGCACCCCGTGATGGACCTCGGCCATCGAACACACCTGCTCCACGCTGTCGAACGCGCATTTCTGATCATGGCAGCTTTGCTTGGCTGCCTGTTGTTCTTCTTCGCCTTGCTTCGACAGTTTCTCATCAACGCCGTTCCGAACCACAGCAGTGTCGCATCTGTCGGGATGTTCGAGGCGTTGCGCTCGCCTTGGGCGATTTTCGGCGCGACAGCCATCGGCCTTTATGTCGGCGCCGAGGTGTCGATCGGAAGCATCATGATCAACTTCCTCAACCAGCAGTCGGTGCTCGGCCTCTCCTTCGACGACGCCGGAGCACTTCTCGCCCATTTCTATTGGGGCGGAGCGCTGTGCGGGCGGCTGGTGGGAACGGTGCTTCTCACTCGAGTTCGGGCTACTCACCTACTTGCAGGCTGCGGCATTACTGCAGGCTTGCTTTGTGTGACTGTGCTTTCAAGCCACGGCAACGTTGCAGGTTATGCAGCGCTAGCAATCGGCTTCTTCAATTCGATCATGTTCCCAACGATCTTCACAATCACCCTCGAACGGTCGGGCGTGTCCCAGAGCTCCACATCGGGACTCCTTTGCCTTGCCATATTCGGCGGAGCGGTTCTGCCGCTCGCGGTGGGTACGATCGCCGACAGCTTCGGCCTCAGCGCAGCCTTTGCCATTCCGCTCATCGCCTACCTCTTCATTGCTTTCTTTTCGGTCGCCGCTCGGGACAAGGCGGACGGTTCCGCGGTGGAACTCCCAGCCAGCGCTTCGCCGATCCCCTAATCGGAGGCCAGTAAATGCTTGGAGCGTTCTTCTTACTTACGGCTGCCGCCCTGTCCTCGTCCGAACCGCCGCGCTCGATCCTGTTCGTCGGCAACAGCTTTACCTTCGGTGCGATGTCGGACGTAATGACCTATCGTACAAACAGCGTCACGGACTTGAACGGCGATGGAATGGGCGGCGTGCCGGCGCTGTTCAAGCGCTTCGCCGACGAGGCGGGACTAGATTACCAGGTCTCGCTCGAGACGGCTGCGGGGCAAACGCTTGCCTGGCATCTCGCCAACAAGCGCTCGGTGATCGATCAAGCTTGGGATGCAGTCGTTCTTCAGCAATATAGCACGCTCGATCCCGACAAGCCGGGAGACGTGACCTCGACGATTCCCGCGGCACGGGATCTCACCGGGCTGCTGCGCAAGCGCAATCCGAACGTCGACATCAGCCTGGTTGCGACCTGGTCCCGACCCGATCTCACCTATCCACCGAGCAAGCACTGGTCCGGTGAGCCGGTCACGCGCATGGCGCTCGATCTCAGGAAGGCGGACGATCGCGTGCGCCAGGAAGTTCCGGCGATCGCGCGCGTGATTCCGGTGGGCCAGGCGTTCAACTGCGCCATTGCCCGCGGGATCGCGGATCCCGATCCGTACGACGGCCTTGATCAAGGGAAGATCGATCTGTGGGCAAGCGACCATTATCACGCATCCACGGCGGGCTATTATCTCGAGGCGCTGACGATTTTCGCGGCCGTCACTCGGACTGATGTTCGAAAGCTTGGCAGGTCCGAGGAGGCTGCGCGCGATCTCGGCATTCCACCAGCCATCGCCGAGGAGTTGCAGGACACGGCCTTCAGGCTCGCCATTGCCCGGCGCTGCCACATGCCTTGAATTTGAAGCGAAAGGCACATTGACGATGGTCTTGATTCAATGATCTTGCAGCAGATGAAGTTGAATGGACTGGTTCTTCTTGCGGCGACATGCGTTGCGCTTTGGGCAGGGGAGTCAGTAGCGCAGAGCAAGAGAAGCGAGGCTGCGCCCAAAGCCGTCCGGCTGGAGGCCCCGCGAACGGTCAATCTTGCGCTCACTCTTGATGATGTGATCCCGACTGGCAACGACTGGATCGCACTTCCCGCCATCCGAGCTCGGGACGGCGCGCTCCAAAATTTCAATGTCATTTCCATGCGCTATCGAGGCCTGTTGGAAATCGCCGGTGTAGCCGACCATCCGCTGATGACGCCCTCTGTTGAAATCGCCGGCTCGCGCCGGCCTCTTGCACAGCTGCATTGGTCGCTTCGCGATTACTGGATTCCGACGGGAACGATGGAGTCTGACGGGGTCCGAGTTCAACTGACCTATGTCGCGCCGCCGGACAGCCGAGCCGCCATCGTGCGATTCCAGGTTACGAACCTCCGCAACGCCCCGGTCCGGGTCGCACCCGCGATGGAGTTGGATTGGGGACGAACAAGCCGGGTCACCTATTCGCCCGAACCGCTGAGCGGGAGCCGAGCCATGTCGCCCACCCCAATCGACACCGACATGGAAATCTTCAAGTACAACACCGACGATACGCAAATGGCGTGGGGTTTCGCCTATTTAGGATCGCAAGGCGCTCTTCGTTCAGATGGCGGCAATCCTGGGCTCACCGCACGGCACGAAGCGTTAATTGCTCCTGGCGAAACGCTTGACGTTCATTTCATCATCGGCGTCGGACTGGACGAATATAGCGCCGCCTACGCGATGCGGGTGCTGAACAAGCGCATCGACCGCTACGGTCTCGATGGGGTGATTGCGGAAGCTGCGGATGACGCGCATCGCCGCACTCGCACGACCGGCGATCCCCAGCTTGATGTCATGATGAACCGGAACCTCCTGTTCACGACTTATTATGCCTGGGGTCGAGCGATCGATACCGAGCAATTCACCGGCATGACCTCGCGTAGCAACCGCTATTATGTTTCGGCAGCGTACTGGGATCGGGATGCGCTTTTGTGGAGCTTCCCCGCGCTTCTCGACAGCGATCCGAAGCGTGCCCGGGAGGCGCTCGACTATGCACTCGGCACTCAGGCACGCAATGCCGGGATCCACAGCCGGTTCATTGATGGCGTGGTGCTGGAGGACGGGTTCGAGCTTGACGAGCTGGCGGCGCCGATCATTGCCCTGGCTTCATATCTCGAAAAAACCGGCGACTTCGCAATGCTTGAGCGCCATCGAGGGGTCATCGCCGCTTTGGTCGAACGGCTGCGTGCGCAACGCGACCCGGCGACTGGCCTCTATGCGACCTTTCAGGACGCGCAGGACGAATATGTCCGAAAGCCGTTCTCGATCTACGACAATGTCATGGCTTGGAAAGCATTTCGCGATTTGGCCGGGGTCGCGGAACTTGAGCACAAAATGCGCGAAGCGGAATCGTTCAGGTCGAAGGCCGCAACGCTCAAGGCCGCGATCCTGCGCTACGGCGTGCGAGACGGTGCGGCCGGCGCAAACGGTCCGATCCTCGCGGCCACCGTAGATTTGCGCAGTGCGGATTTTGTCGATGTCCCACCCGGCTCGCTGATGAAACTGCCTGCGCTCGGTTTCATCAGCGAGGACGACCCGCTCTTTCGTCGCACGTATGACTGGCTTCATTCTGAGCATTATTCCTACAGCTACGTCGGTCAGCCTTATGGACTGCCTGGAAGTTATCGGCTGCCCTTTACGACCTCGTGGGAAGTGGCCGACCATCTGCGGCTGAAGGCAGGTCGTGCAAAGGCGCTGACGATCCTCAAACACAGCCCGTGGGATGGCGGGATCATCACCGAGGGAGTCAAAGCCGACACCGGCATTCCCGACACGCAGGGCCTCGCCTTCGCCACGGCGGCCGGATACGTGGCTCACACGATCTGCGAACAATTTTGCATTGATCGCAAATAATTCCTTTGGGTTTAGTTTCCGCGCTGAGCGCGGCCTTGCGCGGTCCAAATCCGTGACGAAACGAAGTTTCGGTGCTCCTCGTCGAACTTTCCAACAAATGTGCACAACCGGCATTAAATCGTTTGCGAAGAGTGGACCCTTATCCATAGTTAAGGTCCGAAATGGCGTTAAATCAGCCGAAAACTGGCTAATGCTTCGAAGATGAAATAAGTAGCGGCAAGGACTCGGCTCGGGAGTACCGCACGTTGAGCGGGGTGGGGATCGCATTGGATGATTTGAAGGGGGCGCGTGCCGTGCCTCATGTGGGAAATGATTCGCGCGCGGCGGAAATGATGGCAGAGCGCATTGCCCGGTTGAGCCAAGGCCAGCTCGATTGCCTTCTTCTCGTCGACCAGCACTTAAACTCGAAGGAAATCGCGGCGGAGCTCAACATCTCGTCGCACACTGTAGACCAGCGAATCCGTCAGGCGCTCCAGATACTCGGCGTCGAGCGGCGTTCGCAGGCCGCCCGTGCAGTTGCCCGCCACACGGTGCCATATCAGCGATTGATACATCAATCGCCGCACATTGAGCCCACTGGCATCCCAGGCGAACCAGAAGCCGCGGTCAGTCATCAGATTCGGCACGCTGATCGCGCAGGGGAGGCCGGCGGAGCTGGTTTCCTTACCGAGCAGAGGCCCGCGTCAATCCGGTCTTCCCTGCAACCGCCGTTTGCAACGAGGAGCAACCCCCGGAATGAGATGAGTGTCGGCCAGCGGATGTTCTGGATCGCGGCGATCGCGATCGGTTCGGCTTTCTCGGCTGGCATGTATCTCGCTGGTCTGGAAAGCCTCTCCAGAATGCTCAAAGGCTAGTCGGAACCAATTCTCTTTTCATTTCGGCAACCATGCCCGCGCGATTCTGATCGCGCGGAAAGGAGCAGCCACATGCGTAAGCATCAGATTGAGGGCGCCGCGTACGAGCTCGCGACGCAGGTCCGAACGGTCGAAGACGTGATCGATGCAGCGCTTGGGGAAATCGCCGAACTTCAGTCGCGCCTGGTTCGCGCGGTCGGAGTCACCGGCATTGCCCACACGCGCATCCAGTCAGCATTCAACGAGCTTTCGGGCACCATGGCGAGTCTGGTCGCGGCCCGCGGAAAGATCGGCAGCTGTCATGTCGCTCTGGCCGAAGCGAAGCAGTTCGTTCCTGGCCTTCGCACGGTTTCCTGGGGCGATGACGGCGACTGCCCGCCAGCGACGGGCGCCGCAGACCTACGCATCGTCGCCTAGGAAGGACTTTGACCGGACCGAGTTACTGTGGTCCGGTCAACACGCATGATCCCGCATCAATATTTCTTCCGGGCGTTGCTGATCGCGAGTTGCGGCTATGCCTTGTGGCGTGGCCGCAGCGACGAGCGGATCGTCGCCATCGTGTGCATCGCGGCGACGGCCGCGTCGCGCCTGGCCTTCTCACCATTGAGCGTTCGCTACACGGGGGTCGAAACAGGGTTGCTCCTGATCGACATCGCAGTGCTTGCGGCCTTTGTCTTCGTTGCTCTCCGATCCCCCCGCTTCTGGCCTTTGTGGGTGGCCGGCCTGCAGCTGACGACCAGCATGGCGCACCTGATGAAAGCGATCGACGAAAAGCTGTTGCCAATCGCCTACGGCGCGGCAATTGCGCTGTGGAGCTATCCGATCCTCATCATTCTCGCGATTGGCACGTGGCGGGGCCACGTGCGGCGAAAGAGCGCCGCCGAAGTACAGCCTGCCTTATAGGCTCATCAAGGCAACGCGGCTTGCGCCGCCGCCGTCGCGCCCGCATTGGGGCGCCTATGTCGAAGCGAAAGAAATCGCATCAAAACCACGGTAGCCCAAACCGGCCGCGGCTCTGGGGCAAGCATGCCGTGGCCGCGGCGCTCGACAATCCGCAGCGCAAGACGCTCCGCGCCTGGGCGACGCGCGAAGCGGCGGCGTTCATGCAATTCCCTCCGGAAGTCCCCGTGACACTGGCCGAGGCAACCGATCTCGCCAGGCTTGTGCCAGCCGACGTCCCCCACCAGGGCGTGGTAGTCGAGGTCGAGGCGCTGGATGACATTTGGCTCGACGGATTGCTGAACGAAGCGGCGGACCGCGCGGTCCTGCTTGTCCTCGATCAAGTCACCGACCCGCATAATGTGGGCGCAATATTGCGGTCGGCAGCTGCCTTTGGAGCAATCGGAATTGTTACCCAGGATCGCCACTCTCCGCCCGAAAGCGGAACATTGGCCAAGGCGGCCTCGGGTGCCCTTGAGCGCGTTCCGTGGGTGCGTGTCGTCAACCTCGCCCGTGCGCTTGAAGATATCGCAGAAGCGGGCTTTTGGCGGATCGGGCTGGCTGGCGATGCGGAGACTGAGCTGAAAGAAGCCGTCGGACCTCCACGAGTGGCGCTCGTGCTCGGAGCTGAAGGTCCCGGCCTTAGACCCAATACGCGCGAGCATTGCGACGCGCTCGCGCGACTTCCGATCAGCGACGCGGTCGAAAGCCTCAATGTCTCAAACGCGGCCGCGGTCGCGCTCTATGAGGCGAGCAGCCATGGTTAGAACGAAGAACAGCATTCGTGACCACGTCGAGGCGCTCGCGGCTCGCGAGCCGGCTTTCGCTCGGGTCGTTGAGACGCACGGCGTGCCCGAACCGAGGAACAGCGAGCGCGGGGCGCAGACCTTGCTCCGCACCATCGTCGGCCAGCAAGTTAGTGTCGCCGCCGCACGATCGATGTGGGCGAAGCTCGAAGCCGCATTCGGATCGCCGCCCGATCTGACCCTGCTCCTTGCCGCGAGCGACGAACAGCTTCGCGCGGCCGGAATGTCGCGGCAGAAGTCGGGGTACATCCGAAGCCTCGCCGAGTTGGTCGTTTCGGGAGAGCTCGATCTCGAGAACCTCCCCGAGGATGACGAGGAAGCGATAGCGCTGCTGACGAAAATCAAGGGCATCGGCCGATGGTCGGCTGAAATCTACTTGCTGTTCGCCGAAGGCCGCGCCGACGTGTTTCCTGCGGGCGACCTTGCGGTGATGGTCGAGCTTGGCCGGCTCATGGGTCTCGACGAAAAGCCGAGTGAAAAGCAGCTGCGCGAACTCGCCGAGGCGTGGCGTCCTTACCGCGGAGCAGCCGCGGTGCTCGCCTGGCATAGTTACAATTCGAGCGTTCTCTAAATCCACAATTGATGTGAATTAGCTTGAGCCGAGCCCGTCGCGGATGCCAAGCTGCAGCCGCAACGGAGGGGGTCTATGAAACGCATCGATGTTTATTTCCTGCTGCTCGCCTGCATCCTGCTGGTTTGCGGCGCCACTCTCGGCATCGTCATGGGCGCGCGTGAGGATTTCCAACTGGTGCCAGTCCACGCGCACCTCAATCTAGCCGGCTGGGCTTCGCTTGCGCTGTTCGGACTGACGTATCGCGCTTATCCGGAAATCGGCGCGACGAGCCTCGCTCGCTACCATTTCATTGTTTCGGGAGTCGCCTCGGTGCTGCTGCCGATCGGAATCGGCCTCGCCGTGCTCCGCAATTCGCCGGCCCTGGCGATCGCATCCTCGATCCTGTGGCTGCTTGGAGTGCTGATGTTCCTGATCCAGCTCGTCAGGCTCTTGCGGACAAGAGCAGCCTAGCTGCGGACACCTAGCGGGAGCGTGCGTGCGCCGAGGCCGCGCACTTCCCGCCTAGTCGAGTCGAGGCGCAGTGGCCCAAGTTTTTCGCCATCGGTCTCGCGGCCGACAAGATAAGCGGCCGAGGTTTGGGCCTTGCCGCTGCTCCATTCGTACATCGCATTGAACGCGATTACCGGGACGAAGGCCTTGCGCCCGCCAAGATCATATTCCTGAATCGCAGTGCGCGGCGCCACGACCCGGCTAGTCATGGTCATTCGCTTCATGGGCGCAATCGGGTCGAGCGGCTTGCCGGCAGCAGCTGGCCGGGAAAAGAAGGCGCCCAACTCCTGGTCCTGGGTAGCGCTCGCGTTCAAGAGGCTCGCTTCGGCAAGGATGGCACGCGCTGGCGCTGTTCCCGCGTTGAACAGGTCCAGTTCGAATTCGAGCGTAACCTGACTATCCTCGACAAGGCAGCGCAGCGGGCGGACCCCTATCTCCAGCGCGGGTCGCAGCCGCGAGGCGACGATGCCGCGGGGTGCTCCAGCCGCTGGCCTCAAAGGAGCTACCCGCCGCGACGCTGGCGCGGGTGTCGAGACTGGCTCCAGCCTCTCAGCTTGAGGCGGCGGCATCCAGCGAACGCCGGGAGTGGCAGTTGGCTCCGGTTCGGGTCGCGAGAAGAGATCGAACTCGCCAGCGCGGGCGAGAGCCTTACGCGGCCTTCGCCGCCATAACAGGAATCCCGTGCCTGCGGCGAGTAGAATTGCCGCGATCAGCCAGGGCAAGATCGAAAAACCGGTGCTGGGCGCGAGACTGACCCGAGGCGCACTCGGCTGCGGCGCGGGCGATACAGTGGAGAGCTGCGGTACCGGTGCCAGCGGCGCTTCCGACAGGGCTGGCGAGCTGGTTGCCGCGGCTGGTGCTTGGGCAGCTGCACGGAGCGCGGCGGCGGGCGCCCTGACCGGCGCATGCCGCGCCGTTGACTGGTGGCCGGCGTTGACTCGATGGCTTGGGGCTGGACCGGGCTCGGTTGGCTGTGTCTGAGCGCTAGGCGACGGCGTCGAAGTTGAGGGCGAAGGCGACTGCTGCGCCGGGCGGGTCGCGGTCCCCGGCAAACTGAAATTCTGAAGTTCGCGCGGGCCGATGGCGTCGGTCGCGGGTGCGTTGCTGGTTGGCGGCGGCGGATTCGTTGTCGTCGGCGGCACCGTCTGCTCGGCAAATGCCGGCGATGCCAGAATCACCATCCAGCCCGCCAGCAACAGCCGATCAACGCGCAAAATCGCCCTCATCACTCCCGCTTCATCGCTTGGGTTCGCCTCCGCTTTCCCGCGCGGCGCGAGCGGGCAATGCCCGCCGCTGCGAGCTTATTCAAGCAGATGCTCGATGAACGGCGCCGGAACTCGGCAGCGCGAATTTGCTATCGCGCGTCGACCAGCACCAGTTCGCAGTCCTCCTCGGCCGCAATCTCGATCCGATCCTCGCCGGTGATCGCGACACCGTCGCGAGGACCCGCCTCTAAGCCGTTCACCCGCACTCGGCCGCTCGGCACAAGATAGAAGTGCCGGCTTGGCTCGGCGTCGATGGCGATCGAACCTCCGGCCTTAAGGGTTGCTCCGAAAACTCGGGCATCGGCATTGATGCTGAGCGCACCATCGCCACCATTGCCGCTCGCGAGGATCTGGAACGCGCCGTCGCGCGAATCCTTTGGGAATGGCTTGGCGCCCCAGCTCGGCTGGACCGATGGCTTGTCGGTTTCAATCCAGATCTGAAACAAGGTCGTCTGCTCGTCCTCGAGATTATATTCGGCGTGGGTCACTCCTGTGCCGGCGCTCATGACCTGCACGTCGCCGGCCGCCGTTCGGCCCTTGTTGCCCATCGAATCCTGGTGCGTGATCGCGCCCGTTCGGACGTAGGTCACGATCTCCATGTCGCGGTGCGGATGCGGCGGAAAGCCGCTCTTTGCCGCAATCTGGTCGTCGTTCCACACTCGGATCCGGCCCCAGCCCATGCGGGAAGGGTCGTAATAATTGGCAAAGGAAAAATGGTGGCGGGCGTTGAGCCAGCCGTGGTCGGCATGGCCGAGGCTGTCGAATTTGCGAACGTCGATCATGCGGCCAAAGTGGCAGTTCCCGCTAAGCCTTCAAGTGTCATCGCTGTGACCGTTTTTCAGGGAATGCTCAGAACCTTCCCGTGACGCTCATCGGCGCGTTGGCCAGCCACAGCCACAAAAGGTGAAAAAAAAGATCGTGCTGACATTTGACGGTGAGCGGACCCCCTGAAGGAAGCGCCCCGGGGCAAGGTGACGAGCCGAATCTTTGCCGCTAGTCGGCAGTGGATGACATCTCAACCATTACCACCCAAGCGCATCTTCCCATCTTCAAAGGTCGAGGCGCGGGCCGCGCAGCACGTGCCTTCGGTGCCGCAGACTGAAAGCTCGGCTTACAAGCTTGCTTTCCAGGACACCGAGTTCCTGTTGCGGGAGGACTTGCGCCCGGTTCGCTTCCAGCTCGAGCTGCTGAAGCCCGAACTGCTGCTCAACGAAGCCAACATCGGCTCGACCTTCGTCTTCTACGGCTCGGCCCGGATTCCCGCGCCCGACATGGCAGATGCGCTAATCGCGGCAGCGACCAATCAGCAGCAGGAAAAGATTGCCGAGCGTCTGAAGGCCAAGTCGCGCTACTATGACGTCGCGCGCGAGTTGGCGCGGCTGGCGAGCCGGTGCGGCTGCGATGAAGAAGGCAAGAAGCACTTTGTCGTCTGCTCAGGCGGTGGTCCGTCTATCATGGAGGCGGCGAACCGCGGCGCATCGGAAGAAGGCCGGGAATCGATCGGGCTGAATATCGTGCTCCCTCACGAACAGATGCCGAACCGCTACGTCACCCCCGACCTCAGCTTCCAGTTCCATTATTTCGCGCTGAGGAAGATGCACTTTCTGCTCCGTGCGCGTGCAGTGGCCGTGTTCCCGGGCGGGTACGGCACATTCGACGAAATGTTCGAGCTCCTGACCCTCATCCAGACGGGCAAGGTGCGGCCGTTGCCGATCCTCTTATTCGGTCGCGAATATTGGAACCGAGTGGTGAATTTCGAAGCGATGGTTGAGGAGGGCGTGATCGCACCGCACGACCTCGAGCTCATCCACTGGTCGGAGGATGCGCAAGAGGCGTGGAACTATGTGACCGGCTTCTACGAGGAGCATCCGAATCCCCTGCCCGTCCAAAGGGGCGAACCCGAATAAGTGGCCAAACCCTTAAGGCTTTTTCGTCGCGGTGCTCGCCGGGCCCGAGACCTTGGGAGCGCCCTCCCCGCCGACATTCTTGGGATTGGCGCCCGTCTGCTGCTCGGTCAGGACCGGCTCCTTGCCGGCCTTCTGCGGCCCATTGTTCGGGCCATTGCCCGGCGGATTGCCGGCCGCTTGCGTGCCGGTGGCACCATTGGCGGCGGCCGGCGCTTTCGGAAGCTGCTGCGGGGCGTCGCTGTGGCTGTTGAGGAAAGCCTCGACATCGGCACGATCCTGCGGATTGCTGAGGCCTGCGAAGGTCATCTTGGTGCCCGGCGCGAACGCCTTCGGGCTGGTCAGCCAAGTACTCAGATTATCCCAGTTCCAGGTGCCACCCTTCTTCGACAGCGCGTCGGAGAAGGCGAAGCCCTTGCCCTGGCCGATCGGCTCACCCAGCACGTCCCAGAGATTGGGTCCCAACTGGTTGGCGCCACCCTTGTCGGCATTGTGGCACGCCATGCACTTGTTGAAGATCTGCTGGCCCTTGGCCGGGTCAGCCTTGGCAAGATAGACTTCGATCGGCTGCTCGGCGGCCGCGGCGCCCTCGCCTTCCTGCGCCACGCCGGCGATCGGATAGCCCATCACCTTCGGCCGTTCGGTGTGCATTAGCTCCCCCGCCACGATCGACGACCCCAAAGCCACGATGCCCGCAAACAAGACCCAGCCAGCAATGGTGTTGAAACGATCGTCCATGGAGCTTCCCTGCTGATCCCAGAACCGGGAGGAATAGAAGTTGCGCCGCCTCTTAAGAGGGACTTTTCAGTTCATCAAGCGGCCAGCCAGCGCTCGAGCAGCGTCCGCGCAATTGCCGCTTTGGGAGGAGGCTGGAAAGGCCCTTCGGAATTTTCCGCCAGGGCGGCGGCAACCTCCTCTCGCGTGAACCAGCGCGCGTCGTCCAACTCGGCCCTGTCGATGGTAAGCTCGTCATTCTCCGCTTCGGCATGGCAGCCCAACATCAGTGACGAAGGGAAAGGCCAGGGCTGGCTTGCGACGTATCTTATGTTCCTGGCGCGGATCCCGGCCTCTTCGAATAGCTCGCGCGCGACCGCAGCTTCAATGTTTTCGCCGACCTCCACGAAACCCGCGAGCGCTGAGTATCGGCCCGGCGGATAATGCGGCTGGCGCCCAAGCAGCAGTCGTTCGTCATGTTCTACGAGCATGATGACGACCGGGTCGACCCGCGGGAAATGTTCTGCCGTACATGACGGGCAGCGGCGCGACCAGCCGCCGCGTACGATCTCGGTCGAATGGCCGCAGGAAGCGCAAAAGCCGTGACGGCCGTGCCAGCGGGAGAGGCTTAAAGCTGCAGCGAACAGGGGCGCGTCCTCCGCATGCAAAATTGCCATGAGCGGAAAAGCGGTCCGGGCCTCGGCGGCTACCGGCTCGATCGCCGAGAATCGCGGCGCTTCTCCGTCGAATCCAAGAAACAGCTCCGGGTTCGACGGAATGTCCCACGACAGGCGGCCGTCCCTAGCCAGCTCGGGAAGATCTTCCTGCCACTTCAGCTGGCGCGCAGCAGCGCTATTGGCAAGTTCACGGAGGGCGGTCTCGTCAGCTCGAAGAGCGTCGGCTCGGTTGAGGCCAGGTCCGGTGAAGAGGGGTTCAGACGGCAAGTTGGTCATGGTTGGCAAGCGCCGCCCCGATGGCCTTTCTGTACAAGGTGGGCAACCCCGCCTCTTCAATTCGGTCGAGCGGCTGCCACCAGCCGTGGCTCTCCGGCTCGCCG
>JANWLR010000074.1 GCA_025450755.1 Sphingomicrobium sp.
GACCATGTAGATCGGCCGAACGCTGGCGTTCCGAACCCACTTTCGCAACCCCGAGGAGTGCAAGCCCGTGTGTCCGACATTGAGATAGAGCCGCCCCCTTCCGCGGCCGTTCACATGCGACATGCTCCTAATCGCACCTTTGATGAGGTGGGCCTTGAACGCCTCGCCGGGCTCCTCGAGCAAAGCGAACAGTTCCTGCGACGCTTGCGTGTCGAGAATTCGCCGGAGGCCTCCATATTGAATGACAGCCTGAGCATTCGGGCCGAAATGGCGCAGATAGGCGAGACACACCCGATCGATGCCGGTCGGCAGACGCCCCTTCCAGCGGCGCCAGATCAGGCGCGTCGCGTCGAGAAGGAGCGGAGCATCGTCAGTCACTGAGGTTAGCCGGACCTAAGGGAGGGCAGAGCTCGCGGCAATCACAACAAGCGTGCGGAAGGTCAACGCGATTTCGAGGCCAGGCTTGACTAATCCGTTACGGACCAATGGTTTAGATGCCTCGAACCACGTTCCGAAATAGCCGCAGCCAAATGGCCGCGCAAAGAAAAGGTACCTAAGCACCGGTCATGTGAGCTTCGCCGCCGCGTCGTGCTGCCCTCAGTCAGGACAATATTATGGAATTTATCGCCGTCGGCCTGATCGCAACTTTGCTTGTGACCGCCGCGTGGCAAATGACGGGACAGGCGCTGGCCCGTCCGCTCGCACTCGTGGAAAGCGCTCTCGGGACGTAGCGACGCGAGGGACTGCGCGCTATGCGAGCGGACGATGAACCCGCTCTACGAGCAAATGCCCGTCAGCGTCTTCGAGCGCATGTCGCTTGCCGCTGCCAAGTTCGGCGCCGTCAACCTTGGCCAAGGCTTTCCGGATTTCGGGTGGCCCGACGAAATCCTCGAGGCCGCAGCACGAGCACTCAAGGACTCGTCAAATCAATATCCGCCTTCGCGCGGGCTCCCTGCGCTCCGTGAAGCTGTCGCAGCCCATTACAACCGGCATTTCGGCCAGGAGCTGGCGGCCGAACATGTCTGCGTGACCAGCGGTGCGACGGAGGCGCTTAGCGCTGCCATCCTAGCGACCGTCCAGCCCGCCGACGAGGTGATCATCTTGACGCCGGCCTACGACAGCTATGCGCCGACGATCCGCAGGGCAGGAGGCGTTCCGGTCGAGGTGGCGCTGAAACCGCCCGAGTGGCGGATCGACTATGATGCGCTCAGCACCGCTGTGACTTCCAACACCCGGGCAATCATCGTCAATAATCCCCACAATCCGACGGGGCGAAAATTTGGAAAGGATGAGCTGGCAGTGATCGCCGCGGTCGCTGAAATCTCTGATCTGATCGTCATCAGCGACGAGGTTTGGGAGCATGTGCTGCTCGACGGGCGCAGCTTTACCTCGCTCGCAACGCTTCCTGGCATGGAAGAGCGAACGATCAAGGTCGGGTCTGCAGGCAAGATCTTTTCGCTAACCGGCTGGAAAGTGGGCTGGATGGTGGCAGCCCCTGGTCTCGCCAACGTGCTTGCGCGCGCGCATCAGTTCCTGACCTTCTCCACGGTGCCGAACCTGCAAGCCGCCGTCGCATTTGGGCTCAGCAAAGGCGACGAATGGATCGAGCCCATGCGTGAGCGCTTCCAGCGAGCTCGGGACCGCATGAGCAAGGGGCTACGTGAGGGCGGCTACGCCGTGCTCGACAGCGCATCCACCTACTTCCTCTGCGTCGATCTCGCTGCATCCGGCATTGGAGTGGATGATGAGAGCTTCGCAATGGCGGCTGCCGAGCGGGCCGGAGTCGCCGTCGTGCCTCTTTCTGCCTTCGCGGAGCAAAACGCGCCGCGCCACCTCGTTCGCCTGTGCTTCGGCAAGAAAGATGAAACGATCGACGCCGGGGTCGCAGCAATGATCAAGGCGAAAGGGCTGTTCGGATGACTCCCGCAGAAGAAACGGCCGAGCTGCTAAGACAATTCGGGATTCAAAGCTCAGGCGAGCTTGCTTGCCACTCGCCGATCGACGGAAGTGAACTCGGGAGGGTCCAGATCGGAAATGCGGGCAACGCGGCCGCTCAGGCTCAGGAAGCCTTCCTGCGGTGGCGGACGGTCCCGGCGCCGCGCCGGGGCGAGCTGGTGCGGCTTATTGGCGAAGAGCTGCGGCCCGCAAAGGAGCCGCTGGCGAGGCTGATCACGCTCGAAGCTGGGAAGATCCTCCAGGAGAGCCTCGGCGAAGTCCAGGAAATGATCGACATTTGCGACTTCGCGGTTGGTCTCTCGCGGCAGCTCCATGGCCTGACAATCGCGAGTGAGCGTCCAAATCATCGAATGATGGAGCAATGGCATCCGCTTGGGCCGGTACTCGTGATCAGCGCCTTCAATTTTCCGGTCGCGGTCTGGGCCTGGAACGCAGCGCTGGCGCTGGTGTGCGGCGATTCCGTCGTCTGGAAGCCGAGCGAGAAAACGCCGTTCTGCGCCGAAGCCGTTGCAAGGGCGGTTCGACGCGCCGCCGAGCGATTCGGGGACGCGCCGGAGGGTTTGGTCCAGGTGGTCCAGGGTGGGCGCGAGACAGGTGAAGCGCTGGTCGACGATTCCCGGATCGCGCTCGTATCGGCGACGGGGTCCACAGAAATGGGGCGGGTGGTGGGCCCCCGTGTCACACAGCGCTTTGGCCGCGTGCTGCTCGAGTTGGGCGGAAACAACGCGGCGATCGTGGCGCCAAGCGCCGATCTGGAGCTCGCGTCGCGCGCGATCCTCTTCTCGGCCGCGGGTACGGCGGGGCAGCGCTGCACGACGCTAAGACGGCTGATCGTCCACGAAAGCATAGCCGAAGACCTCGTTGGGCGCCTTCGTGCAATCTTCGCTCGGGTGAAAATCGGGGATCCGCGGGAGCCCGAAACTCTAATTGGGCCGCTGATCGATCGCGCTGCTTTCGAGGCGATGGAGTCGGTCGTCGGCGATCAGATCCAGCGAGTCGATGCCATTCCCGGCGGTTATTACGTGCCGCCGGCCATAATCGAAGTAGGGGAGCAGAATGCGACCGTGATGCGCGAAACCTTTGCTCCCATCCTCTATGTGCTCCGCTACCGCGCATTCGAGGAAGCAATCGCCCTCAACAATGCCGTAGCACAGGGCCTTTCGTCCTCGATCTTCACAAACGAACTCAAGGAGGCCGAGTTCTTCATTTCGTCCGTGGGATCGGACTGCGGAATTGCCAATGTCAACATTGGGCCATCGGGCGCGGAGATCGGCGGCGCTTTCGGGGGCGAGAAGGAAACTGGCGGAGGCCGGGAAAGTGGGTCGGACAGCTGGCGCGCCTACATGCGACGGCAGACCAACACCATCAACTACAGTTCAGACCTGCCGCTGGCTCAAGGGATAAGGTTTGACGTCGCCCCCTGAGCTGCAGAAATGCCTGCGACCCGGGAACTAAGGATCCTCAATGACAGCTGCAGTAACGCTCGAAAACGGCATCACCTTCGCCAACGAGCGCCCCTTTGTCCTGATTGGCGGCATGAACGTGATCGAGGACGAGGACACGGTCATGGCCGTCGCCCGGCACTTTGTCGAGGTGACAGGAGAGCTTGGCATCCCATATGTTTTCAAGGTTTCGTTCGACAAGGCGAACCGGTCTTCGATCACGTCTTTCCGCGGGCCGGGATTGGAGCGGGGACTGGAAGTCCTCGCCGCTGTTAAGGAGCGGTTTGACGTTCCGATTCTGACGGATGTCCACGAGCCGTTCCAGGCAGCGCCGGTGGCGGAAGTCGTCGACGTCCTGCAACTGCCTGCGTTTCTGGCGCGCCAGACGGACCTCGTCGTTGCTCTTGCAAGGACGGGGCGCGCGATCAACATCAAGAAGCCGCAGTTCCTTGCTCCGGACGAGATGCGGCACATCGTCAACAAGTGCCGAGAGGCCGGGAACGACCGGATTATCCTCTGCGAGCGCGGCACGAGCTTCGGCTACAACAACCTCGTAGTCGACATGCTCGGAATGGATCTCATGAAGACGATGGCGCCGGTCGTCTTTGATTCGACGCACGCGCTGCAGATTCCCGGAGGGCAAAGCAGCAGTGCCGGAGGCCGGCGGACTCAGGCCGCGGCACTCGCCCGCTGCGGAATGGCGCTCGGAATTGCAGGATTGTTCCTCGAAACTCACCCAGATCCCGACAAGGCATTGTGCGACGGTCCCTCCGCACTACCGCTGCACGCATTGCGGCCGTACCTTCTGCAGATAAAAGCAGTCGACGATCTGGTGAAGAGCCTTGATCCGGTTGTGATTTGCTGAGCAGCTCAGATCTGCCACTCGCTCCGGGGATCCGTTTCGATATCGCCCCATAAAGCGAGCTTCTCCTCGGCAATCATGGCGGGCCACGCGCGCCGGAATTTCTGAACCCATGGCTTGAGCGCCTTGCCCTCAATGGGTGCGGAAACGAGATAGCCCTGGACCAGATCGCAACCCAGCTCGCGCACCGTCCGCAGCTGGTCGATCGTTTCCACCCCTTCGGCGGTGGCGAATAGACCCAGGCCGTGCGCAAGCTCGGTTACCGCCTGGACGATCAGGCGCGAATCGCGTGAGTGCGGCACGTCGGCAACAAAGGCCTGATCGATCTTTACCTCGGTGAAGGGCAATTGCCGCAACTGCATCAGCGAGGAATAGCCGGTGCCGAAATCGTCGATCGCAAGGCCGATCCCCTTGATTCGGAATCGGGTCAGCGCGTCCATCAGCTTGACCAGCGGCTGAGTTGCGCCTTCGGTCAGCTCAAGAACGATCTTTTCAGTTGGAACATCGAGGCCGCGGCACATTCGCTCGACCAGGTCGGGAAAGTCGAGGTGCTGAAGGCTGAGCGCCGAAATGTTGAAGGCAATGCAGGTGTCGAGACCAGCGTCCCGCCAGTCCAGCCATTGGCGCAATATGGTTCGCAGACCCCAAAAAGTCAGTTCGTCGATAAGACCATGCTCTTCTGCGAGCGGCACGAACATCGACGGCTTTACAGGGCCGAGCTCCGGATCGTTCCATCTTACCAGAGCTTCAACCTGCCTCAGTCCGCCGTCACGCAACGAAACTTTCGGCTGATAGACCATGTGCAGCTGCTGTTCGCCGAGCGCCTGTTGAAGCCCGTTCAACAGCTGCAGTTCGGCGACGGCGTTCATTGGACCAGGGTCGCCTTAAGTTTCGCCAGCAACTCCTCAAGCACTTCGAGGCGTACCGGTTTTTCAATCGGTCCGGCCATGTTGAGCCCCAGCGTTTCGCCAAGGCGAAATGCCGATTCGAGTACTCGCCGATCGAATCCGCTGACTATCAACACTGGCCCGCGATAATCCTGTTCGGCCAGGAAGCGGGTCAGCTCCACTCCGTCCATGCCCGGCATGCCAAGGTCGAGCGCGACCATTTCAGGACGACTTTTGATGAATGAGTCGCGGAATTCATCGTCACGAGCTGTGACAATGGGGTCGAAGCCAGATGATCTGGCCGCGTTCGCCAGGAACTCGGCCAGTCTGGGTTCGTCATCGATCAGCAGCAAACGCGGCTGCGACATTAACTCTCTCCCCCAATGGGGCGTAGGCAGCAACAACGCTCCAGATCAAGCTTTCTCAACGCCTTTTTAACCGCACTCCCAATAAAGTCCCAATTTGGCGCGAATTGCGTCAAGCGGAGGCACTCTTCGGCATGTTCTCATCGCTGATCAGACGGAAATTCGGGCAACAATCTTTCAGCAGCAGCGACGCTGCGTTCGAATCGACCACGGTGTCGCTCTCGACGGGTGTTCCGCGACCGGCGGAGCGCCGCGATGACGAACGATTTTCGGCAATGCTGCGCGTTGGCAAGCTCACCGATTCGGCAGGCAGCGAGCAGCTGATCAAGGTCAAGAGCCTGTCCGCAGGCGGAGTCATGGCGATTGTGACGCGACCTCCAAAAGTCGGGGAACAGGTCAGCATCGAGCTGTCGTCGGAGCGCATCCCGGCTTCGGTCGTGTGGATTCGCGACGAGACGGCGGGGTTTAAGTTCGACCAGAATATCGACCTTGGCGAGCTGCTCGCCGGGCGCAAGCCGCGCCACGGCTTTCGTCCGCGGCCGCCCCGTCTCGACATCCCGTGCAAAGCATCGGTGCGCGTTGGAAAGACCTACTATACTGTCGACGTGCACGACATTTCGCTCGGCGGCATCAAGGTCGAGCCGATCGAGGAATATTGCGTCGGCAAGAGCGTCGTTGTCGCGGTCGAGAGCCTTCGTCCCGCCAAGGGCGAGGTGCGCTGGTACAGCGATCGGCGGGCCGGCATCGTGTTTGAGCGGCCGCTCGAGTTTGACGAGCTGGCGGAGTGGGTCGGAAAGCGCCTCGAACTTGCGAGCCTCAAGGCTTCTTACAAACCCAACTGACCGATCCTATGTGTCCGCTCCACGAACAGCAGGAGCGGAACCATGGCCGAACAAGTCGCAGTCCTCGCCGGCGGGTGCTTCTGGTGCACAGAGGCCGTTTTCCTCGACGTCATCGGCGTCAAGTCGGTCGAGAGCGGCTACACAGGCGGAACGACAGCGAATCCGACTTATAAGCAGGTTTGTGGCGGCGACACGGGACATGCCGAGGCGATCTTAATCACCTTCGATTCCGATCGGATCAGCTATGATGAGCTTCTCGATATCTTTTTTGCGATCCACGATCCGACACAGCTCAATCGCCAGGGAAACGACGTCGGCACCCAATACCGCTCCGCGATTTTCCCGCAGGATGAGAGCCAGGAAAGCGCAGCGCGCGATGCGATTGCTCGCGCAAATGAGCAGCTTGGCGGCCGCGTGGTAACGACGATCGAGCCGAAGGGCCAATGGTGGCCGGCCGAGGATTATCACCAGGACTATTGGGCCGGGGAAGGACAACGCAATCCTTATTGCATCGCAAGCATTCCGCCCAAGCTTCAGAAGCTGAGGAAAAGTTTCCAGGCAAGGGCAAAGAGCGCGTCAGCAACCGCTTAGGTTGCAGCGCGGCGCAGGCGGTCGTTGATCGCAGCGCCCAAGCCCGAGTTTGGAACCGGTGCGACCGCAATGCGCGGCCGGGCCGAGGCATCCGCCTCGTGGAGCAGGTCGAAGAGGTGGGCCGCGGCCTCGACCAGGTCGCCGGAAGGGCTGAGGTTCACATCGCCTCCAATCGAACCAAATCCGATCAGATATTCGTCTGCTTCGGGCGACGCGGCGTTCAGTCGGAGTGGTTTCGAAGGCGCGTAATGGCTGGCGAGCTGGCCGGGCGCTTCGATTCGGCCACCCGAGTCGGCCTCTGCGTCGATCTCGATTGGACCGCGTCGGAGGAGCCGCAGCGAGCCGCCCGTCGCGGCGATGATAGTCGATTCGATCCCACGCTTCGTCGGTCCGCCGTCGATGATGAGTGGAATGCGTCCGCCAAGGCTTTTCAGCACATGCTCGGCGCGGGTGGCGCTAATGGAGCCGCTGGCGTTGGCCGAAGGAGCCGCGAGCGGTCGCTCCGTGGCTCGAAGCAGAGCCTGCATCGCCCGATGAGCGGGGACGCGAAGACCGATCGTGGGAAGGCCGGCGGTCACAATCGAGGCGATTCGAGACTGGGGCCGCAGCGGCACAACCAGTGTGAGAGGTCCCGGCCAGTGGCGTATCGCGAGTTCACGAGCCGCTTTGTCGAACTGGCCGATACGTTCAGCCTCGTCCAGATCATTCACATGAACAATCAAAGGGTTGAAGCTCGGTCTTCCCTTCGCTTCGTAAATTTTAGCGACGGCTTCGGCATTGGTTGCGTCGGCAGCGAGGCCATAAACCGTCTCAGTGGGGACGGCCACGGGTTCGCCGGCAAGGACCAGCCTTGCTGCCTCGGCGATGCTTTCGTCGGAAAAAGGCAGAACCCGCGTTTGCACGGGCAAGCCGCTACTGGATTCCGGCTTCACCCGAAATACTAAGCGGTCTCACGCTCCAGTAATTCGACGGCGTCGATCCCCAGCCTCTTCATTCGAGCTCGGATCTCGGGCCATTCCTCCTTGAGGAAGCGGCTGCGTTCGGACTCGCTGAGGCGCGCGCGCGCGCCGGCGGCTACGAACATGCCGACCCCTCGCTTGACCACGACCAGCCCTTCATCCTGAAAACCCTGATACGCCTTGGCGACGGTCAGAGGATTCGCCTGCTGTTCGGCGGCGAATGCCCGAACCGAGGGAAGGGGATCACCGTCCCCATATTTGCCTGCTAGGATCGCGTCCGCGATGGTCTCGCGAAGGCGGACATAAACTGGTTTGTCATGCTGTGTGCGTAGCGTCATGCTGTAGTAATACAGCGGCTCGCGAGAAGTTTCAATATCTTAGGCGATAATCAGGCGGGCGGCTGCCACCGGCTGCAAATCGCTGACAGGGCCGGGCGCTCGCGCTCCTCGAGCTCACGGCCGGGGTGCCCGATGAAGACGAAGCCGGCGATGCGCTCGCCCGGAGCGCAAAAGGCGGCATTCACCTTGGGCGAATAAGCGCGCCAGCCCGTCACCCAACCCGCCACGAACCCAAGCGCGTGGGCGGCGAGCAGCAGGTTCATTCCCACCGTCCCGCACGATAGTTGCTGCTCCCATACAGGAATCTTGTGGTTCTCGATGGGGGCCGAGATCAGGACAAGGAGCTGCCCGGCATAATGGGCGAACTCATCCTCCTTTTCGAAATGCGCGGCCTTGGCATTCGGATCTTCGTCGGCGAGCGCCTTCTTGAGCAATCGCGCGAGCGAATCCCGCTGTTCTTCCGCCACTTTGACCACTCGCCACGGCGTAAGCTTGCCATGGTCGGGAACGCGGACGGCGATGGTCAGGATGCGTTCCATCTCTTCGGCGCTCGGCCCGGCGCCGACGAGCTCGCGCGGTTTGGCTGAGCGGCGGGTCTCGAGAAGCGAAAGGGCGGAGGAGCGGTCGTTCACCATGGCTCTCGCATCTAGGCACGCAGCGCGTTCGCAACAATCTGCTTCACAAGACCATTTAGCTCGTTACGATTCTGGTCCAAACGCGCGGGCTGCGCGAGGGGAGAAAATATGGTCGATACGCCCGGGGCGGAAATCCCGTCCTCGCCTGACATCACGCATGTCGATCCTTCTGCCGAGAGAACCTGGATGGGCCATCCGCGCCAGCTCGCGCGGCTCTTCTCGGTCGAGATGTGGGAGCGGTTCGGCTTCTACGGAATGCGGGCGCTGCTCGTGCTCTATCTCACCAAGCATTTCCTCATTGCAGACTATCAGGCGAATGGCCTCGTCGGTGGATATCTCAGCCTGGTTTACCTGACCCCGGTGATCGGCGGCTGGCTGGCCGATTATTATCTGGGTTCGAAGCGCTCGGTGAAATGGGGCGCTTTAGTGATGGCAGCGGGCTATCTGCTGCTGTGCTTCGGTGGCGATCAGGCAAAGCCTTACGCGACGATCGACGGCCAGCGCTACGAGGTTCAGGTCGAGCGGAGCGGGTCAGTCCTCGACACCAAAGAGACCAAGCAATGGGTCGTCGCAAACGGCCAGCAATTGACCATCCATGGCCTCCCGGATGGGTCGGTCCAGTTGGTCAACGGAGGCGGCCAGATCGC
>JANWLR010000075.1 GCA_025450755.1 Sphingomicrobium sp.
CATTCAAGGCTGCCGGGCCCCCCGCGAGCCTGGGCGAGAGCGTGATGAGAATGACTGGAGCGAAACCGATTGGAGCGTGCGACCCCCGGCACCGCAACCGGGGCCCCTTAGCTCAGCGCTCGCGCTCGGGCGCCTTCCTTAGATCATCAATTGCGTCAGCGGCCGTGCCTCAGGCTCGCTTCGACGCGGTCGAGCCATGCCAACCTCGAGTTCAACGCAGTCAATGCATTGTCATGGACCTGGTCGTGGTAGGGAACGTGGACCGTGGCGCCATATTTCTCAAGCTCCTGCCGCTTGGCTTCGAGACCGCGTCTCGCATTGGCGATCCACTCCTCCTGCTCTTGCTTCGAGAGGAGATCAAAGGACTGCAGCATGGTGCGAAGCGGATCTTCAGGCAGCAGATAGCTGGGGCGGATGTCCCTGGCCCACGCGCGGACCGCCTGGCGCCCGCGCGCGGTGCAGCGAAGCATTTCGCTATTGCGCGCATCATCGAGGGCTCGGGCGCTGATTAGCCCGCGCTCCTTAAGGCGCCGGAGCATTGGATAGATCTTGCCCTTGCTCGTTCCGAAGTTGCTCACCGGAGAATCGGCATAGATCTTGGCCAATTGATAGGCTGTTGCCGGCTGAACGCGGACCAGGAGGGCGAGGAATGTTCCTTCATCCTGTGTCAGGCGAGAAGCAGAAGTCGGCAAAGCAGGAAGCCCTCCTCGTCCCGACCGTCCGCCTGCGCCCTTCACTCAGGCGGAGACACGGCCATTGTGGAACCAGTTGCTAGAAAGGCGTGGGCCGGGAGGCAAGACCGCATCGCCCTTCGCCCCGTGTTCCATCCCTCGCGCAGGGACGAGCAATTCGGCCGGGCAGACTAGCTAAGAACCTCGAGGTGCGTTGAATGTAGCTTGGCCGGCGCTGCCGGGGGGCGTTGATGCGTGGAACGCCCCCCGGCCCCGTCCAAGTCCCGATGACAAAGCATCAGAACTTGATGCGGACGCCCGCCGCAAAGCGACGGCCGAGCGGGTCGTAGGTCGATGGATATGTATTGCCGCTGTTGAAAGCGGCTGTGCCGATCGTGCTGCCAACGATCGGCGGCTGCTTGTCGAACAGGTTCGGGACGGTGAATGTGAGCTCGAAATGCTCGTTGACGTGGAAGCGTGCCGAGAAGTCGAAATAGTTGAACGCACTGATATGCCGGAACGCCGGGTCGACGATGCAGCCCTTAAGGTCCGCGCCCGTGTAATCGGGGCAGGGCAGCGGCTTGCCGGCTGCTGCAGCGGCGGCATTCCTCGAGTCGGCGCTCGCCATGTCCGCAGCCATTTGGGCGGGCTCGAACTTCATCGGCCCGAGGTAGCGCCACAGGAGCGACAGGTCGGCGCGGCCGAGCGACAAAGTCGCTCTCGTGTTGAAGGTCAGCTTCGGGTCGGCCGATCCCGCTGGGCCCTGGATGCCGCAATTGATGCTGTAGAAGCCGGCGCATTCCCGATTGAGGGCGGATGGACCGGCCTGGAATTTCGAGCTTCGGGTCCAGTTGCCGCCGAGCGCGAGCGCGATTCTCGCCGGGGCGTCGAGGAGCGTTCCAATGCCGCGGCGGTAGTCGAGCGTGAAATCAACGCCGTCAGTCGCAATCTTGCCGAGGTTCGAGAGCTGCCGCGGCAGGCCTGGCGTGTTCGCCGGACTTCCCGAAAGCGATCCCGTCGTCGGGTTGCGCCGGATGCTGGTGCACGCAGGATTGGTCGCCGAGGTCGCCGACAGGTTTGCAAAACAGGCATTGATGACATCGAATGCAGAAGGAAGCGTGATCGCATGGTCGATCTTGATATTATAATAATCGACCGTTGCGTTGAGCCCGGGGATGAAGCGCGGACGAAGGACGGCACCGACCGTCCAGGTCTTTGCGGTCTCGGGCTTCAGGAAGAGGTTTCCGCCGGTCGTTTGTTGCGCCTGCCCCGAAGTCGGAAGCGGGATGGTTCCGATGGACCCCGCTGGAGCGCCCTGCGCAAGGCAGACCGCGATCAGGTTGGGATCGCTGATCGCGCCCGCGCACGGGTCCGTGGTCAGGGCGACCAATGCCCCGACGATCGGCGAGAAGAGCTCGCCGATATTGGGTGCGCGAACCGCGTGATTGTACGCGCCGCGGAACTTCAGGTCGCGGACAGGGGCCCAGCTGGCAGCGAGCTTCCACGTCGTGGTGTTGAACTTGGGCGTGCCGGGCGCCTGGATCGTATAATGCGACCGGCGGATACCACCCTCGAGCTGCAACTCGTCGAAGAACGGCCGGTCGGAAACGATCGGCGCGATGACTTCGGCAAAACCCTCGTAAACATCGAGGCTGCCTTTGATATTCGGCAATGCGCCGCCGGCGCCGCCGAGTTCACCGGGCGTTTGCGCCAGGCTGTCCGATGTCTGGGTTGCGGTGTACTTGCGATATTCGCTGCCAAGCGCGATGCTGATGGGGTTGCTCGCCCACAGCTTGAGCGGCGTATCGCCGTTGATGGTGCCATGCGACTGCGACAGCTTGGTTCGCACCCTGACGCTTGCCGGCTGGCTGATAAAGGCCGCCATCGCCGGACTGATGCTTCCTGTCGGACCGAAGATATCGAGCGGAACGCAATTGTTGCTGGTATCGAGACAGCTCGTGGAATTGGTTGCAAGCAATGCCTGCCTGACCCTCGACAGCAGCGCATAATTTTCGATCGTCTGGGTCTTGTCGCTGATCCCGCGCGAGCCCCACAGATCGAAGCCGATCTTGTCGGTGATGTCGCCGCGCAGCCCCGCTCGGAAGTCGAACATCGTCGTGCTATAATCGCTGGTACGCGGCCCGAGTTCGGGCATGCGCCGCGACAGCTGGAAGCTGACCGTGCGGTAATTCGGGTTCGTTGTCGCCGTGGCTCTCGCGGCCGCAGCACAGTCGGCGGGCGACAGCGTCTGGACCCCGGCAATCAGTGTGTTGGAATCCGCGTTGGCGCAAAGGAAGCTGCGCTCTGCAGAAGTCAGGAACGGGTTGCTGATCGGCACCGTGACGGTCGAGGCGAACACGCCCGACGGAGCGATGATCGTATCGACCGTCGTATTGTTGAACATGCCGCGGGCGTAAGCGGTGAGATGCTCGGCGAGCTTGTAGTGCGCGGAGCTGAACAGGTTGTATCGTTTGAACGGCGTCTGGAAGACATTGTACGGGTTGAAATTGTAACCTGAATAATAAGGCACGATCGACGCTCCGGCGGCGTCTACCTGGTAAGGCGTTGGAGCGCCCGTAATGTCGATGCGCGACGGAGAAGTTGTCCCCGATGTTGCCCCGGTGAGGTCGTTTACATTGTAGGAGCTGAGAGCGAAGTTCGAATAAGGCCGGTCATGGCCCTGGTAGACCGGATCCGACTCCTGGTAGCCAAGGCTGATCACGGCGTTTCCGCGGCCGTCGTCGAAGTTCGCACCGATCGTGAGATCGCCCCGCTTGTACATGCCGTCACCGCGCTGGGTCAGCTGGTCGGAAACCGAAAGCTCCATGCCCGAGAAGTCGCTTCGAGTGATGAAATTGACGACCCCGCTGACGGCGTCGGCACCATAGGTCGAGCTCGCACCGCCGGTCAGCACATCGACGCGATCGATGAGCGCCAGCGGAATATCGTTGAGGTCTACTCGGCCGAACAGGTCGACCGGAACGATGCGGACGCCGTCGATCAGGACGATGTTGCGGTTGGAGCCGAGGCCGCGGAGGTTGACATAGGCCGAACCATTGCCGCCGTTGTTGACCTGGGCGCCAATGCTCGGAGCTGCGCCCGGGATGGTGCGGAGGATTTCTTCGGCCGTGTTGGTCTGGCGAAGCTGGACTTCGTCGTGGCCAAGCACCGTCACCGGAGCGGACGCAACCAGGTTCGGGTTGCGGATCAACGTACCGGTGATGACGATTTCTTGAGCGCTGGTCGGCTCGGCCGGCTTGGCCGACTCATTTGACTGAACGCCGGCGGGCGGAGTCTTGTCGCTCGGAGCTGCCGGGAGAGTATTGCCCTGCGTGTCGGTCGGCTTTACCGGCGCGGCCGGCTGCTGCGCATCTTGCGCAAAAGCCGGGGTGCAAAGCGTTATTCCGGCCATGACCGTACTCGCGAGCAGCGAACTTTTAAATGTGCTCCTCAGCATGAATTTCCCCCGTCATTTGAACCTTGATGATGCAAGCTCGTGGAGCTCGCTCCAGCCGAGAGCCGCGATGCGTGCAACTCGACCAAAACGAGTGAATAGTTCGATTCGTACCTTATGAAAACCCGTTCGGAAATTCAGCTTGCGCTGCGTGGCTTTCCAGTCACAGCAACGGTCCTGGCAAGGCGCAGCCGCCGCCTTTCCGACGAGCCCTCTTCCATGAGCTCGGGGTATGGATCGGAGACCGATTACAAGCTCGCCAGAACCTCCTTGGCCTGGATCAGCTGGTGCACGAACTGCAAGCCCGCCGCCGGCGAGCCGTCGAAGCGGTCGCGGAGCCACTTTCCGACCGCAAAGCGGGTGACCTTGGCAGTTACATGCGTCGACACTTCATTTGCGGATTGCGAATAATCCAGCGCTCGCCGCGCCCTCCCCCGTTCCGTTCCAAGAAGAGAGGCTCGAAATCACCAAGGCGGGCGAATTTGCCGCTCGTAGAGGACGCTGGACGAAGCCGATCCCGCTCGGCGTCAGGACAAGATTCCCCACATAGGCGATTGTCTCGGCGGGAAGGGGCCGCCCGCGCAGGAGATGATCGGCATAGCGGCGCGGCCCGGCATTATAGGCGGCAAAGAGTCCTGGATAGCCAAAGCGGTTGTACATCAGGCGAAGATAGGCGGCACCGGCGAGGATATTGTCGTGGGGATCATATGGGTTCGCGCCCAGTCCCAGGGCTGCGCTCATTTCGGCCCATGTGACCGGCATCAGCTGCATCAGGCCCATCGCCCCTTTGGCGCTGGTTGTCCGCGCGTCCTCACCACCGCTTTCCTGATGCATCACCTTCTCGATCCACACCTTGGGAATCCGGAAGCGGAGCGCGGCCTCGCCGATGAACCCAGCCCAGCGGTCGACCGGCAATCGAGCGGCGTGCGCCTCGCTGGAAATCAGCAAGCCAAGCAGCGCAAGGCGGCTCAGCGCAGCCACAAGGGGATTGCCTTTCCTTCGAGAGCCGCGGTTGGAAGCGGCCCGAAATAGCGTCCGTCGAACGAGTGGCGGTCATCGCCAACAAGCAGGAATTCGCCGGCGCCGAGCCGCCGGCAACCCAGCCACCAGGGAAGCAGGCGCCCTTTCGCATCCACCCGCAGGCGAGCCGCGGCGAGGCGGCCATTGATGAAGAGCAGCCGGGCGGCGGCACAAAGCCGGTCACCTCTTAAAGCAGCAATGCGCTTGATGAGCGGCACGTTGGATGGAAGGTAGCCGCGGCGGTCCGCGAGGCGGCGGACGGCCGCGGGCGCGAAGGCGATGACGAGATCGCCTCGAGCAAGATTTGCGTCGGGTTGAACGGCGTAAAGGCCGATCGGGACGCTTGCGCTCGCATTCCACAGGAGGAGCACCGGCGGCTTCCAAAGAAGCGTCGCAGCCGCTCCAAGCGCGAAAATGCCGGCGAGCGAGAATGGCGCAAGCCACCCCCTGCCCCCGGCTTTTGTCGCGTTACGATGCATGCGCTGCCCCAGCGTGCGTCAGGCTCCTGGACCAGTCGTCAAGATCGTCGATATGGTAACGAACATAGCGGCTGTGGCGGCGGAAGCGGGGTCCCCTGCCCTCGCCACGCAGTTGCTGGAGCTTGCGCGCGCTCAATCCGAGATAGAATGCCGCCTGTTCCGTGGACAGGAAGGGCGTACCCTTGCGTGCGCGTGCGGCGCGCGCGATTTCGTCGTCCATCTTCATCTCCCCCGTTTCAAGGCGGCGGATCAAGTCGGCTGCCGGCGCGAACTGCCGAAGGCCGGGCCCGGTGTGGAGGCTCGAAAATTGGCTGCGCCGAGTTCGAGGCGCCGGCTTGAAACGTCCGCACCCAATCTTTGGCATCGCCGATCATCTCTGCTGATAGCGCTTGGCCCTCCCTTGAGCGGGCCTTTGGCGATCAACGGCAGCGCCACCACGCGCCGCTACGCTTCCATATGCTGCCAATCGGCCCATCGAATGCGTTTGCCGGGATCGCCTGGCGCGCGGCCGAAGGCTGCCCGGCCAAAGACGACGGGTCGTACCGTCTGTTTCCATTGGATGAACAAGAAGGCCGAAGGACAGTGGCCGCCATTCACCCGTTCGGGGGAATGGCGGGAGCGCTGCGATGCGACTAGACTCTTAACAGGCCTGTTAATGGCTTGGGCGGGCTGTTGCTTTCGCTTCCGGCTTGTCTTGCGACGAACGCTTGGGGGGCTCACTCATGACGAATGGCGAAACCATATTCGAGAAGGTCCGCTCCTTGGTGAGCCGCCTGTCAGGTCAGGCGGTCTGCGACGATTGCATCGCCGAACGGTTGCAATTGTCGGTTCGCCAGCACGTCAACCATAAGACGCGCGAGCTTGCGGGAGCTCAGGGCTTTGAGCGCGAACGAGCCGAGTGCAGCCTTTGCGGCGCCGAGAAACTCGTCATCCGAAGGGGGTGAACTGGCCTCGGAACGCTCACTCGAAGGGCTCGCTTGCATCGTCGAACGAGAGCCATTGGTCGCGAAGGCCGAAGACAACCAGCTGTGCCCTTGAGACGGCATGATAGGCAAGGCGCGCATGTTTCAAATATTGCCGCGCTGTCTCGACGCTGATGCCGAGGATCACGGCAATTTCCCAGTCGGTTTTGCCGGCAGCGACAAGTCTTAGGCACTGCACTTCGCGCCGGCTGAGGTGCGGCGGGCTTCCAAGCCGCGGAAAATTCATGAGCCGCCGCGCGGCTCGGAACGCATGTGCGGCAATGAGCTCGGCGCAGGCAAGGCGGCGGCGTGGAAGCTCGAGGCCGGCAGCGACCGCGAACGAGCACGACCCCGCCGGTTCTCCCGGCACATGGACCGGCAGGGTGAGGCCGTCCCCGATTCCGAAGTACCGGCTGCGTTCAAGGATGAAATGCTGTTTCGTCCCAAGCTTCATGAACCGGCCGAGTTCGCTCCATTCAAAGCCCGTGCTTGCAAGACGGCTTGCTTGATGGACGGGATCAATCCGCGCGAGTCCGGTTGCAACCAGCTCGTCGGCCCAGGCGGGCGGATAGTTGTCGATGCGCACATAATTGCGCCTCGGCTGGAAGAGGCTCGCATGATGAAGCAGAGCAAAATAGCGAAAGCCGAGCTCGCGCGTTGCCGCCACGAGGAGGCTGCGCAACTGGGTCAATGAGGCGCATCCCTTGGCGGCCTCGCCAAAGCAGTCCGAAAGCCGCCTCACCGCGGGCGTCCGGTCCGAGCTCGAATTGTCAGCCGAAGGTCTCAACCCGACATCCGCGTCAACGATTCACTTCCAAGCTGGGGGTGAAGAAGTTACCAAGAAGTGAATCTGAATATATTTGAAGCGCTGCGGACACCGGGTTTAAACCTCGAGCGCTCGGCAGGATCGTGCCCGCCCCACGCGACTGAGACCCGCCGTGGCGCGGGTGATTTGGAAGGGACGCTTGCGAACGTGAAAGCTTGGAACGTTCATTCGCAGCGTTGGGGCGGGGCCGCAAAGGGTTATGTTCAGCCGGGTCGAAGTTTTTGTCAGGGACGTTTGCAGCCTTGCCACTGAGCAGGAACTTGCCCAGGCGATCGGCTGTGTGACCGAGGATCTGGGTTTTCGTTATTTTGCGCTCACCCATCATGTCGACGTGCGGCGATCGCAAAACGCCATCCGTCTCCACAATTATCCGGAAGGCTGGGAAGCCTGGTTCGACGATCAAGGGCTTGGCGGCACCGATCCGGTGCATCGGGCAAGCAATCTCACCAGTGTCGGATTTGCCTGGTCGAGGCTGCCCGAAATGCTTGCGCTCACCAGGAAGGATCGAGAGGTCCTTGAAGCAGCCCGCCGCAACGGCATTGGCGAGGGCTTTACGGTTCCGGCCCATGTTCCGGGCGAAGCGCACGGCTCTTGTTCATTCGCATGCGCCGCTGGACAGCGTTTTCACGACGAGCATTTGCCGCTGCTGCAGCTCGTTGGCGCCTTTGCGTTCGAAGCCGCGCGGCGAATGCGTCACTCGAACAGTCCAATCACCACCGTGTCGCTGACGGACCGGCAGCGCGAGTGCGTGATCTGGGCCGCACGCGGGAAATCGGACTGGGAGATTTCGCGAATCCTCGGGATCAGCCGGGACACGGTCATCGAGCATTTGAGGCATGCGCGCGAGCGCTATGGCGTTGGGAAGCGCACGCTCCTTGCAGTCCACGCCCTGTTCGACGGCACCATCGGCTTCCTCGATGTGTTTCGCGGATGAGAGCCGCGACTTTTTAACTTTCGGGCAAGCGCCGGCTGTTTCTCAACCTTGTCGCGCCTGCCTCGCCGCGCCCTTCGTCGCCGCGACCTTCTGGCGAGCTTGCCAGCCGCTGCGGCATGGCGCGGGGCAAGAAAGAAGCGGCCCCCTTTGAAAGATCCTGAGATCCAATCCGCAAGCTAGATCGAAACCGTCGGCAGGGAAGCCACTCTCGCGGCCGGCGCGATTGCGGTGCAGGGTTGGCTCGCCCGGCGGCTGCTCGCGGGTCGCCCTGACGCGATTGACGCCCATCAGCGGGCGATAATTGCGATCGGAAGGGTGCCGGCGCGCGCCGAACAGTCCGCCATCTCCGAACCTTGTCTTTAAGAGCGCGATTTCCACCGGCGCTCCGGCCGCATCACGAGAATGTCGAATGATTGCTTTGAAGCGTCAAAGGCCGGTTCCTCGCGCGCCGGGCGCCGTACCCCCCTTTCTTGGTATTTCGCCGGTTCCGAGCGCCCGCGATGCTTCGCTTCTCACATTCTAAGATGCGAGGGATGCCTGATGATCATCGTCGAAAACGGAGCGGCCGCGCTACCGAGCAGCGATACGCTTCGAAGGATGTTCGCGGACCGGAAAAGCGTCTTTGTCGACCTCCTGAAATGGGACGTGCCCGTCGTTTCGCGGTGCTTCGAACTCGACCAGTTCGACAATCGGTTCGCGACTTACATCATTGTCGGCAATGAAGCCGGTGACCACCTGGGTTCGGCGAGGCTCCTTCCAACCACTAGAAGCCATCTTCTGACTTCGCTCTTTCCCAAGCTGTGCGTTGCACCGCCGCCGACCGGCGCGAAGGTCATGGAGATCAGCCGCTTTTGCCTCTCCCGCAGGCAAAAAGCAGCCGATCGCCGCGAGACTCGCAACAGGCTCGTCAGCGCCCTTGTCCGCTATGCGCTCGAGGAGGGGGTTGAGACCTATACGGGAGTCGCCGAGATCGCCTGGCTCCAGCAGATTCTCGCCTTTGGATGGGATTGCCGTCCGCTTGGCCCGCCCGTTCGCTTCGATTGCGGCTTGATCGGTGCCCTCGCGATAAGAGTGAGCAGCGAGACGCCGCGGCTGCTTGCGCAGAACGGCGTCTGGCGCGGCGCCGACCTCAGTGAATTCGCAATCGCCAAAGCAGCTTGAAGCAAGGAGCTCGCCCATGAGCAGTCTTACACCCTTCTTCGCCCCTCAGATCGAGCGCTGGTCCGATGAGCTCCTGGCGCACGGCTGGTGCGTCATTCCTTCGCTACTGACGCCGGACATCATCCGCTCGTTGGACAAGGATCTTGCCGAAGACTTCGAGCATACGCCCTTCTGCAAGGGCGGCTTCTATGGCGCGCGCACCAAGAGGTTCGGCCGGCTGCTGGTCCGCTCGCCCCTTGCAAGGTCGCTTGTCCAGCATCCACTGGTGCTGGGCATCGTGCGCCGGGTGCTCTCGCCGTGGTGCGACACCATCCAGCTCAACCTTGCCCAAGCGCTCGCCTTGCATCCTGGAGCGCCGCCTCAGCTGCCGCACCGTGACCAGGACATGTGGCGGGGACCGGTTGGAGAGATGGAATATCTCGTCAATGTGATGTGGCCATTCACACGCTACTCCAAGGCCAATGGAGCGACGCTGGTCTGGCCGGACAGCCACGGCCTGCGCTCCATCCTGGATGAGAGGCCGGAGCATGAGCTCAGCGTCGAGCTCGATCCCGGCTCGGCGCTGGTCTTTCTCGGCTCAACGCTCCACGGAGCCGGCGGGAACAGCAGCGATGAGGTTCGCAGGGGCGCGATCGTCAGCTACTGCCTTGGATGGCTGAAGCCCTACGAGAATCAGTGGCTCGCCTATCCGCCTCAGGTGGCGCGCAGGTTCTCGCCCGAGCTCGCTGCGCTCGTCGGTTATGTGCAGCACCGTCCCAACCTCGGCAATTATGAGGGACAATGTCCTTCCGTGTTGCTGAAGCAGGAATTTCCAAGGCGCCTTGCCGCGACCGATGCGCTGCGGCCGGACCAGGAGAGATTGGTCGCGGAGTTCGTGCGCAACCAGCACTGGCCCCTGGAAGCGGCGAGCTAGGCCCGGGCAATGAGCCGGCCGGGAACGTTCGATCGCGTTTACGCGGCGATCAAGGAGAGGCTCCGGCAAGGCCACTTCCGGCCTGGCGAGAAGCTCGAACCGGCGAACTTGTCGGACGAGCTCAACGCAAGCGTAACGCCGGTTCGCGATGCCCTCCACCGCCTCACCGGCGAGCGCGTTGTCGAAGCGCCGCGGCACGAGGGTTTCCGTGCGCCACTATTGACCGAAACCATGCTTCGCCACCTTTATGCGTGGCACGAGGATATTCTGCTCCTTGCGCTTGCGCGGGGCAGAGGCCGCCAATCGGCGGCAGGGGAGGCAGCGGAAAGCCCGGAATCCGACCAACGGCTGGCCCTCGCCTTCGCTAGGCTTGCCGAGCGGGGCGGCAATCCGGAGCATCTGACGACGCTTGTGAACATCGCCGACAGGCTCGAACCCTACCGGCGGCTCGAACGCGAATTCCTCGATGGGATCGAAGAGGAAAGCGGCGAGATCGTGGAGGCGATCGAAGCGCGCGATTTAAGGCGGTTGCGGCGAGGGCTGGTCAGATATCACCGGCGACGGCAGCGAATCGTACCGGAGCTTCTCTCGAGATCGCATCAATCCTAGAGCAAAGCGGCAGGCCTTGGCGGCGGACGGCGCCCGGTCGCAGCGCATGAAGTTGATCAACGCGCAAAATCGTCGCACATTGCCCGCGCAGCACGGGCATGCCGGCAGCCGGCTGCGGAACGTTCCGCCAGGCATCAAGCGCGGCCGGCCGCTTAGGGCCGGACGATCATCACCAGGCCGATTTTCCCGGCGTCGGGATCGGACTTCGTGCGACTTACTGAATGGATTGTGCTTGCGGGCATGCGGCCTGCGGCGGCTTTGTGACATGGACCGCAGCGACGACAAGGTTGAGCGCGCCGGTCGCGATCGCCGCCGCGCCAAGCGGCCCGCTCAAATCGACCTGCTCTACCGCGAGCATGCGCCGGCGCTCAGGAGACGCCTTCGTGCCCGTCTCGGTTCAAGCGAGGATGCAAACGATCTCGTGCACGATGCCTTCGCGCGGCTGCTCGGCGCGAGCGCCGCGGGCGCGCTCAACCAGCCGGCCGCCTTTCTCAACCGGGTGGTTCGCAATCTCCTCATCGACCGCTCGCGGCGCCTCGCCGTGCGCGCGCCCCATGTCGCGATCGGAACCGACGTCGAGATCGCGGTGCCGCCCGGGCAGGCCGACAAGATCGAACTAGAACAGATGCGCAAGCGCTACAGCCAAATCGTCCAGTCGCTGCCTCGGCGCATGCGCGAGGTCTTCATCCTGCACCGGATCGAGGGACTTGCCTACAAGGAGATTGCGGCCCGTCTCGACATCAGCGTGCGCACTGTGGAATGGCACATCGCCGAAGCGATCGCCCGGATTGGCAAGGAGCTAGACCGCGAATGAGCGCTCCCGGAGAGGACCAAGCGGCGCAGGATAGCCTGCTTCGCGAGGCCGCGGAATGGTTTGCGCGCTTGCGCGGACCCGATGCCGAAGCGAGCCGGGAAGCGTTCGAGGAGTGGCTGTCGCGCGATGCGCTCCACCGCCGCGCCTATAACCGCGCGGCGGAAATATTCGCGATGGGCAAGCTCCTTGACGAGCGCGGGCCGCCGCCCCTGTTCATGCGCTTGCGGCGCCGCTCGCGTGGCCTCGCCGCGGTGCTTGGCGTTCTGCTCCTCGCGGTTGCCGCCGGCCTGCTGGTGATCCGCTGGCCGCCGCGCGGACCGGTCGCCGCCATTGCCGGCGATGGCTCGAAGAAGCCCGCCGTTACCGAGCTTGCCGCGATGGGATCCGAGTCCCGCCAATTGACGCTTGCCGACGGCTCGCTCGTCACATTGTCGCCAGCTACCGCCCTCTATCTTCGCTTCAGCGCGTCGGTGCGCGGAGTGACTCTCGAGCGCGGCGATGCGCGCTTCAGGGTTGCGCACGAGCGCCGGCCTTTTATCGTCTATGCAGGCGGCGGCTCGATCACGGCACACGGGACGCTGTTCGAGGTCAGTCTGAAAGTGGGCCGGCGCGTTTCGGTGCGGCTGATCGAGGGCAGCGTCGATGTCGCGCTTCCGCCTGCCGCGGGCGCTCGGCGACGCCCGATAGAGCGCCTCAAGCCGGGGCAGGCGATCAGCTTTGCCGCCGCCGCCAAGCCGTCGAGCGGGAGCGGCCTCGAGAGTCAGGCTGGCGGTGCCACCGGCCCATCGAATCGCGTGCAGGCGCGCGACTTCGACGGAATCCAGCTCGCCAAGCTCCTTGCCGAGGCCAACCAAGATGCAGCGCCGCCGATCCGCCTTGCGGACCGCGCGCTGGGCGAGCGCCGAGTCTCGGGCCGGTTGCGAATCGACGATAGCCGGCTGCTGGCCGCGCGGGTCGCAGCGTTGTTCAACCTTGTCGCCCAACGCGACGGTTCAGGAGACATCGTGCTTCACTCGAAATGACGCTCGTGAATCTTTTTTACGAGCGCCGGCCCCGTATTTTCCAATCCGCTGCGTCAATCCCCGTGACGCCGCCGCTTTGGCCGGCCTCAAGGGGGAGACACGATGACATCGAAATTCGCCGCTCGCGCGGCTTGGGTCGGAACCGTCGCTCTTGCGATGCAGGTTGCCTTGGCGGCGCCGCTCGCCGCGCAGCCGCAGGAAGCAAACGACTATCATTTACCTGCCCAGGACCTGGGCGAGACGCTGCGCGCGATCGCCCAATCCTCGGGCAGCGAGATTCTGTTTGCTTCCGACGCCGTGCAGGGCCGCAAGGCGCCTCCGGTGGCGGGCCGCCTCACGGTCGACGAGGCGGTCCGGCGAGCGCTTGCCGGAAGCACGCTTGTCGCCGAACATCGCGCCGGAGCCGTCCTGATCCGGGAAGCACGGGGCGCTGGCGGCGGTCCGGGCGCGGACTCCCTCGACCAGGCGGCGATCACGGTCACGGGCACGCGAATCCGCGGCGGAAGTCCGGCTTCTCCAGTTGTCGTCACCACCCGGCGCGCGCTCGAGCAGTCGGGGATCAGCGACCTTGCCGGCTTCGCGCGCGTGCTGCCCGAAAATTACACCGGGGGTCAAAATCCGGGAATCGCCGGCGGCGGCGAGCAGGGCGGCCAAAGCAACGTCAACAATTCGGCGACGCTCAACCTTCGCGGGCTCGGTCCCGACGCGACGCTCACCTTGGTCGACGGTCACCGGCTCGCTTACGACGCGCTCGACCAGGGCATCGACATTTCGGTCATTCCGCTTGCCGCAGTCGACCGGATCGAGGTCATCACCGACGGGGCGTCGGCCGTTTACGGTTCCGATGCGGTTGCGGGCGTCGCCAACATCATCCTTCGCCGCGACTATGACGGGCTCGAGGCCAGCGCGCGCGCGGGCGCGTCGACCGAAGGGGGCAACGCCCAGCAGGAATATAGTGTCGTCGCCGGCCGGCGATGGACGTCGGGGGGCCTTATGGTCGCGCTCGACCTCAGCGGCGCCTCGCCGATCCATGCAAACCAGCGCGACTATACAAAGGGACTCGACCCGACGCTCACATTGACGATGCGCAACCGGCAGCTGAGCGGCGTCATGACGGCGCACCAGCAAGTCACCGGCGGAATCAGCATCGAGCTCGACGGTTTTGCGATGAACCGCCGCTCGCTCAAGCAATCGCCTTTCTTTCCGGACGAGAGCGTGTTCGAGAACGGACTCGTCAGCCGGCCTGCGGTGCGCTCCTACGCGTTCACTCCGACGGTCAGGATCGAGCTTCCCCACCATTGGCGGGCTTCGCTCGCGGGCACGCGCGGCGTCAGCCGTACGCACCTCGACACTTCAGTCTATTTCAGCGGGACCGGCTCGCGCTCCTTGCTCACCTATGAAAACCGCCTCAGCGGAATGGAGCTGGGCGCCGAGGGACCGCTGTTCAGGGCTCCGGGCGGCGACGCCCGGCTCGCGATCGGCGGTGGCCTGCGCACCGTTTCCCTTCACGACAACATCACCGACATCATCTCGAATGCTCCCGTCCCCTACCGCGATTTCACCGAGCGGAGGCATGTCGAATTCGCTTATGGCGAGCTGTCGCTTCCGCTGGCCGGCCGCGAAACGGGCATTCCCCTCGTCGAGCAGCTGATCCTGAGCGGCGCGCTACGTTACGAGCGCTGGAACGGCATCGACGCGGTCGCGACGCCCAAGCTCGGCGTCGTCTACAAGCCCGACAGCGGCCTTGCGCTTCGCGCAACCTGGGGCCGTTCGTTCAAGGTCCCGACGCTCGAGCAGGTCCATGAAGTGCCTCAAGGGGTGCTTCTTCCAGGCTTTCTATTTGCACCCCAGCCGACGCCGCCGCTTGCGCCCGGCGCCACGGTATTGCTGCTTGGCGGCGGCAATCCCAACCTCAAGTCCGAGCGCGCGACGACCTGGTCGGCGACCCTGGAGGCCACGCCACGCGTGTTTTCCGGGCTCAGGCTGCAGGCGACCTACTTTGACGTTGACTATCGCGATCGTATCGGCTCGCCGCTTTCTGGCACGCTCGCAGCGCTCGCCAACCCGGTTTTCAGCGACCTCGTCATTTTCAATCCGACGCTTGAGCAGGTGAACGCGCTCGTGGCGAGCTTTCCGCAGGGCCTCAGCAACCAGACGGGGCAGACGTTCGACCCGGCGAGCGTCGGGGCGATCATCGACGGAACCTTGCGCAACACGGCGCGCCAGCGGATCCGCGGCGTCGACCTTTCGGCCGACTACCGGCTTCAGCTTGGGGGCAAGCAGCAGCTGCTGTTCAACGGATCTGCGAGCTATCTCGAGAGCAACGACCGCCTCGCGCCCAACGAACCTCCCTTCCAGATGGCTGGGACGATCTTCAACCCGCCGCACTGGCGCGGCCGAACCGGGGCTTTATGGGAGGGACGCCTAGCGAGCCTCTCGGCTTACCTCAATTATATCGGACCGACGCGCGACAATCGCTTTCCGGCGGTGGAGACCGTCCGCTCTTTCGTGACTCTGGACGTCAGCGCCAGCGTTCTTGGCGGCACTGCGCCGGGCCCGCTGCGCAACACCGAGCTTAGGCTTTCGGCGCTCAACCTACTCGGCGAAAAGCCGGACATCATCCGCAATTCGCAGCCCGAGGCGCCGCCCTACGATTCGACCAACCAGTCACCCGTGGGGCGCTTCATCAGCCTGTCGCTTCGGAAGGTCTGGTGATGCGTTTGCAGATGTTCCTCCTTGCATCTCTCGCTTTCCCGCAAGCGGCCTTTGCAATCCCAATCCCGGTTCCCGCTTGCGAACATATTCTTCCCGCGCGGCCGACCGGGGAGGCTCGTCGAGCGCTGGCTCCAGGGGATCTGGTCCGCCTGCGCGACATCGGGCCAATCGATCCCGAGCCCTGGGCTGCGCCTTTCATGACTCTTTCGCCCGACGGCAAGCGTGCGGCATTCCAGCTTCGCCAGGCGGATCCCGAGCGCAACGTTTATTGCCTCGCGATGGCGATCGTCGATTTGAAGCCGGGGGCAGAGCCGCGGATTGTCGATGAAGGCGGCGACCTTCTGATGCTTTCGATCGACCTTCGGGGCGCGGCGCATTTCCCGACGGGGATCATGAGCGCGATCACCCCGCGCTGGTCGCCGGACGGGCGCTGGATCGCCTTCCTGAAGCGCACGGATGGCGTAACGCAGCTGTGGCGGGCGATGGCCGACGGCAGCGGCAGCGCGCCGCTTACGCATTCGGCGATCGACGTGGTCGATTTCAGGATCGCCCCGGATGGGTCGAGCATCGCCTTCGCGACTGCCGCCGGGCTTGCCAAGTCCGAGGCCGCGATTGGCCAGGAGGGATTAAGCGGCTTTCATTATGACGACCGCTGGTCGCCGTTTGCGCAAAACGAGCCATTCCCGCAGGCTCCCTTGAAGCGCGCGGTCAAGGTCCTCGATCTTGCGAACGGCGGGATTCGGGAGGCAAATGCAAGCGAGCATGCGGCGCTCGCGTCGGACAGCGATCTGATTGCGACCGCCGGAGCGCCGGCGCACGGTCCCATGGAACCCGGGCTGAAAATTTCGGCCACAGAGCTCACCGGCGGCGCCCGAGCCGGCGCGTTTCGCGCGCTTTTGCCCAATGGGGGGACCGCAATCTGCCGCGATGCTCCATGCGAGGGTGCGATGCGGCCCTGGTGGCTGCCGGGGAAAACGAGGGTGCGTTTCTTCCGCCGCGAGGGGTGGTCCAATGCCTCGAGTGCAATCTATGAGTGGAACCTCAGCACGGGCTCGGTCCGACGGCTCTATCGAACCGACGACGTCCTCGCCGATTGTGCGCCGGATGGCGCGACCCTCATCTGCCTTCGCGAAGGCTCGCTCGAGCCGCGGCGCCTGGAACGCCTCGATCCCGCGACCGGCAAGCGCGTGCTGCTGTTCGACCCCAATCCCGAATTCTCGCGATTGACGCTTGGCCGCGTCCGGCGGCTTTACTGGCGCAACGCCTTTGGTCTCGAGACGCTTGCCGACCTCGTGCTGCCGGTCGGCTACCAGTCCGGCAAACGCTATCCGCTTGTCGTCGTCCAATATGACACGCGCGGCTTCCTTCGCGGTGGCACTGGCGATGAATATCCGATCCAGGCCTTTGCCAACCGCGGCTTTGCGGTCTTGAGCTTGAGGCGGCCGGAGGCGGCCGGAGCCGCCAAGGGCGCGAAGAATTTCACCGAAGGACGGCGCCTCAACCTTGCCGGTTTTGCCGACCGCAAGAGCGCGCAATCCTCGCTCGAGGGCGGCATCAAGCTGGCGATCGAGCTCGGGGTCGCCGATCGCGCGCGGATCGGAATCACCGGGCTCAGCGACGGGGCGAGCACGGTCACCTGGGCGCTGATGCACAGTTCGACCTTCGCGGCCGCGGCGATGAGCACCTGCTGCATCGACACGACGCTCGCGATGCGTGTCGGCCCCGCCGCCGCGAGGGACTTCGAAGCAGTCGGCTATCCCGGCCTCCTTGAGCGAAACTCGACCTTTTGGAACGATCTGTCGCTGTCGGTGAGCGCCAAGCGAATCTCGACGCCGATCCTGCTCCAGCTCGCGGACGATGAATATCTCGACGCGCTGGAGAGCTATACGGCGCTTAAAGAGGCCGGGGCTCCCGTCGACATGTATGTCTTCCCGGGCGAGCATCACGTGAAATGGCAGCCCGCGCACCGCCTCGCGATCTACCGCCGCTCGCTCGACTGGTTCGATTATTGGCTGAAGGGCGTTCGCTCGGCCGATCCGGCGCGCAAGAGCGAGCTTCAGCAGTGGGACCGGCTCAAGGGCGAGCATGGCTTTCCTGTAAAACCTTGAGGCAATCCGCACATCCGCTCGAGCGCGCCAACCAGCTGTCGAGCCAGGCTTCGGCGGCGACGAACTCGAGGATCCGAACGCGTTCCTCGTCGCTGACCGGGCGCTCGTCTCTGAGCACTCGGGCCAGTGCCGCACCATCGACAATGCGATGCCGGACGAGGTGGCCGTCGCCGAGCCGCTCGCGAATCGCTTTTCGGAAGCGATCGAGGATCTGGCCGGCGAAGCCGGCGGGCGTTCCCTTGAGGCGGCGCTTCAGCACGAGTTCGGGAAGGACGTCGGCGAAGGCCGTTCGAGCGAGCGAGCGGTCGCGGCCGCCCTTGCGCCATTCCCAGGTCGGAACGGCAAGGCAGACTTCGAGGATTGGCTGCGCCATCAGCGGGTTCAGGACCGGAAGCACATTCGCCCGGCCGGGCTCGAGCGACTGCTGAACGCGCAAGATCGAGGCAATGTGAGCGGTCTTGCCCGGCAGGGCATCGGCTGGCGGATGAAGCCAGGGATGGTCGAGCGCTGAAGCGCCAAGCTCACAGAGCCGGTCCTCCGCAAGAAAGAGCGGGGTTGGCCGGCAGCGGTAGGCGCGGCCTCGCCGCGCCAGCCGCCATGCGCTCGCGGCGGCATCGAACATGCTGCATCCAGTCTGGCGGCAGACATCGCCCAGCGTCCTTGCAAGATCGAGGCCGAAGCCCTCGTCGAGGAGGCGGTCGGCGATTGGGGCGGCAGATTGCGAATAGTTAAAGACGCTGTCCCCGCCATTTCCCGTTGCGAACGCCTCGGCGCCGATCTCGGCGGCGGCTTCAAGATGCGCATGCTCGTAGGCCAGCGCCTGGGTCCGGTCGCTGGGCCGCGGAAGGTGGGCCCCGAGGGCCTGCGTGATATCGATGGATTGAAGCTCGTACTTCCACTCGACCAGGGGCAGGTGCAGGCGCTCGCAAAGGGCGCGGGCGAAGACGCGCTCGTCGCCGGCGGGATCGTCGCCATACATGGTAAGGCAGACCGTGTCGGTGCCAGCTCGCGCAAGGCTTGCGGCGAGGATCGATGAATCGAGCCCGCCCGAAAGGCTCAGCAGCACGCGTCCGAAGCCCGATGCCGAGGCTGCAACATTATGGTCGATGGTGCGCCTCAGGCGCTCGCTCGCGCTCCCGGGCGCGTAAGCTTCGTCCTGGACATGGTCCCACGGCGACCAGCACGGCTCTTGGCGCCCAACCCTCGCCGCGACATTGACGGCAAAGCCGGAAAGGAGCTCCGAGATTCCGCAAAGCGCCGTTCGCTCGGCTGGAACGCCGCTGCTGAAGAAATGGAGCGCAAGGCCCGTCCAGTCGATCTTGATGTCCGCGAGGCCGGCAGCCACGAGAAGCTCGGCGCTTGAGGCAAAGGCGCAAATCCCCTGGGCTTCACTATAATAGCAAGGGAAGGCGCCGGACGGGTCGCGCAGCACCCTGACGTCGTCTTTTCGGGCAATCGCGAGCAAATAGCCGCCCCAGAAGGAGAGCGGCAGGGATTGGCCGCCGCTCTGGAAGATTGCGGCGCTTCCGCCGAAATCGAGGGACAGGAGCTGTCGGGAGGGGCCGTGGCGCTCGAACAATCTGCCCAGGATGCAGGCGTCCTCCCCCGCCCTTAGGCAATGACATTGAGGGTTGACGAAGGCGGCGAGCCGCGGGTGTGAAAAAGCAAGCGTGAGGCCGGTCGCCTGCGCCAGATGCGCGTGCAGCTGGGGCGGGATTCCCCCGGGAGTGGCGGCAAGGAGGAGGTAGCTGGGGCTCATCCGAGCGCCAGGATCGGCGTATAGAGCCGGACCTGCTCGAATTCGCCGACGACCACTCTCCCCTGATGCTGGACCCAGCAATGGGCACCGAACGGATTAGCTCGGACCCCGAAGACGAACTTCGCTGCGATGCGCCGCAGCTGGCATGCGCGATGCACCGCGAGCGCGCGCACCAGGCACCGGTTGGTTGCGCGGGTCACGAGCGACAGCGCGACGGAGGCGGCAGCGATGCGGCAGAGCGTCCGTCCAAGATCGAGCTCGTTGCGCGTTGCTTCCGGAAGAATTTCCGCTGCGCGCTCGATGAGTTCGGCGAGGGGTCTGGTGCGCAGAAGCCAGGCCGCGCTCAATTCAAAAAAGAAGGCCTGCGCCAGGGCAATCGGATCGGTGCGCGATTCCTCCCGAAGCAAGTCTTCGGTGGCAAGTTCGACAGTCTGCGGGGGCCGCACCCCCTCCCCCCTTTGGTCCTCCACCAGCATCCCGCGGGCAATCAGCGGTGCAAGGCCGTTTTGGTCTTCCTGCCGCTCCCGGCCCGACGCGAGGCGCAGAAAAGCCTCCTCGGCGGTGGCCGGGAGGCCAAAATAACGGTCCGCCTCGGCATCGAGGAAAATCACGCGCCCTGCTGGCGCGCACCAGTACAGATGGTCCTTGAGACGGAGCTGCATTGACCGGGAGTAGCGGGGCGGCGCGCGCCCGCCGGACGCGCGCCGCCCTTGCTTTTAATCGTTGGTGAGACCGAGCTTCAGGATGAAGGTGCGCTCCTGGTCCTCATATCCTACCGGGCCGCCCTTTGTCTCGGCGCTGACGGCGCCAAGCTCGATCAGTTTCTGCTGCGTCCGCTTCATGACTATTCTCCTTTGAGTATCGCCATGGCCATGACTTTTCTGAAATTACGGCAGGCTTGGCAGAATAAGAAGTTTATTGCCTCGCTATTCTCGGATTGTTTTTGGCTGGCGGAAGCTCGGAACGGGTGGCCGGCGCGCTCCTTGAAAGCCTTTGCCGCTCGGCCGGAGACAGGAATATCGTGGAGAGGAAGCGCACGCCGCAAAGCGGCGCGCGCCACTTGATGTCAGTCGTCGGAGAGGCCGAGACTATGGAGCCAGAGCGTCCGCTCGGCATCCTCAAATCCCATTGGCCCGCCCTTCGTGTCGCTGCTCGCAACGCCGAGCTCGACAAGGTCATTCTCAAGATCTTCGCGGTTCATGGCTATTTCTCCATTTTTGCTGACGTCATGGCCATGACGCTCGTAACTTAATCCTGCTGTTCGCCGATCATAAGTTTATTTTCACAATAACAGGCCGATTATTGTGGGCTGGTCTTTAAAGGGCTCTGGACAGCCGGGTGTTGAGA
>JANWLR010000076.1 GCA_025450755.1 Sphingomicrobium sp.
CTACTCCGAATCCCGAGCGAACTCCCGACAGAAGACCCGCCGAGGTCGCATGGTGGACGGCGACCTGGTGCTGCAGGCCGAGTGTCTTCAACCACGCCTCGTAATGCCGCCAGAGGTTCCCGCCGCCGCCGCCGACGAACGGGTGTTTCTTGAGTTCTTTAACCGTTTTGGGAGCGCCGTTGCGCGCAGCATAGCTTTGGCTGCAATAGAGCGCCCAGTCGTCGCTGCAGATTGTTCGGCCGACCAGGCCGCTTGGCTGTTCGCCAATTGTGCTTCTCAGCGCAATGTCTGCTTCGCCCGCTCCGAGATCGCGGACCGCTTGCGATGTGTCGATCTCGATCAAGATTTCCGGGTGGTGTTGATGGAGCTCCAGCAGCATCGGCGCCAGCAGTGCAATGGCATAGACCTCTTCGGTCGTGATGCGTACCGTACCGCCAACCTGGCGCGTCTTCGCGCCGGCTCCGCCGGCGAACTGCTGAACGTCCTTTTCGACTCTCTTTGCGAGCGGCAGGAGCTCTTCGCCGGCCGGCGTCAGCACGTACCCAGCCTGGCGTTTGTCGAAGAGCGGCAGCCCCAGCGAACGTTCGAGCGCCGCGATTCGGCGGGCGACCGTGGTTTGGCTGGTACGAAGCGAACGCCCCGCCGCGAGCGTGCTTCCTTCACGCGCGACGGCGAGGAAGTAGCGAAGGTCGTTCCAGTTGAACATCCGATCCGCATCCAGCGCCATAATTTACACGTTCGTTCTGCAATTTTGCAGAATGATAGCACGATATCATTGCTCACGTAAGTTGCGATTTGCGACTAAATAGCAGGTCGTTTTTTCGAACAGGAAGGCGACCGATGAAACAGACTTTGAAAATCATCTCCGTTTCGGCGCTTGCGGCTGCGGCCCTCATCAAGGCCGTGCCAGCATTCGCCGAGCAGGCGCTCGCGCAGAATATCATCATTGTTCACACGAACGATCTCGACCTCTCGAGCGCAAAGGGCCGTGCTGCATTGGACCACCGGCTGGTGAATGCTGCTAAGCTTGTCTGCGGAACGGCTTCAGATTTCGACCTCGCGGGCAATAATGCTGTGCGCGCCTGTCGCATCGACATTCTGGCCAGAGCTCGCGCGACGAGCGAGCAGCTCGCCAGTCGCGAAGGTCCGATCCTGCTCTCCGCCGGCCGCTAGACGAGTGTTGCCGTTTGCCCTGGGCGTCTCTAGGCGGCTCCACTGCCTGGACGCGCGGGGTTTCTCTTATGCGATTATCGGATTTCAAGGCGCTGAGCTTCGACTGCTACGGCACCCTGATTGATTGGGAGACTGGTCTCTCGACCGAGTTGCGACCGCTTGCCGAGCGTAGCGGAAGGAGCCCGGAGCAGCTGCTCGATGCGTACGGCCCGATCGAGCATGAGATCGAGGAGGTGCACCCCCAAATGCGCTATTCGGAGCTGCTCGAAAAAGTGCATGAGCGGCTTTGCGACGAGCTTGGCGTCGATCGCGACGAGGCTGAGGCGGCCGCACTGGGAGCATCTGTTGGGAACTGGCCGGTGTTCCCCGATTCGCCGGATTCGCTTTCCTATCTCAAAGATCATTTCCGGCTGATCATCCTCTCGAACGTCGACCGCAGGAGCTTCGTCGGCAGCAACCGCCGGCTCGGGGTTGAGTTCGACTTCATCTTCACCGCCGAAGACATCGGCTCGTACAAGCCGAGCCTTCGCAACTTCGAATATATGATCGACCGCCTCGGCGAAGCCGGAATTGAGAAGGGCTCGATCCTGCATGTCGCGCAGAGCTTGTTCCACGACCATGTACCAGCAAATCGAGTGGGAATCGCTTCGGCCTGGATCGACCGCCGTCATGACAAACCCGGGTCCGGAGCGACCGTCTTCCCCGATCCAGTTCCGTACTATGACTTCCGTTTCACCTCGATGGGCGAGCTTTGCGCCGCTCACCGCGCCGAGCAGGGCTAGTCTTCCCGCTCGGGAAACGGCTACGGCGGGGTGATGCATCGCCCCTTGCGCCTCACTATCGATCGGTCCGCAATCCAGCAGAACTGGCGCTTGCTGCAGGAGCGGGCGGGGGTCACCGCAGGCGCTGCAATCAAGGCCGACGGCTATGGCCTCGGCGCGCGAGAGACCAGCGACGCGCTGGTCGAAGCCGGCTGCCGCGATCTCTTCGTCTCGACCTGGGCCGAGGCTGAGGCACTCGGCACGCTGCCCGAGAGCGTCAACCTCGTCGTTCTGCACGGTGTCGGCGCCGACGACGTCGAGGCCGCATTAAAGATCCGGGCGCGGGCATGCCTCGTCAGCGTCGAGCAGGTCGCGCGATGGAAGGTGATCGCGCCCGATCGGTCCTGCGACGTGATGATCGACACCGGCATGAACCGGCTGGGGCTTCGCCCGACCGAGATCGACGCTCTCGAGGGGCTCACGATCGATACTCTGCATAGTCATCTGGCCTGTGCCGACGAGGACAGCGCGATGAACATCATGCAGCTCGAGCGCTTCCGAGCGGTCGTTTCGGCTCTGCCGGCTAAACGATACAGCATGGCGAATAGCGCCGGCATCGGCCTTGGCCGCGACTATAGCTTCGACCTCGTCCGTCCTGGAATCTCGCTCTACGGCGGAATCCAACGTCCCGAGTTCGAAGACACCATTCGCCAAGTTGTCCGTGTCGAAGCGCAGGTGGTGCAGCGCCGAACAATTCCTGAGGGCGAAAGCTGCGGCTATGGCGCGACCTTTATCGCCAAACAGGACACCGCGGCGGCGATCCTCAACATCGGCTATGCCGATGGATACCTCCGCGGATTCTCATCGCATGGGTCGGCGTTCGCCGGCGAATATGCGCTGCCTGTGCTTGGCCGCGTGTCGATGGACCTGGTCGCGGTCGGCTGCGGCGCCGCTCCTGATCTCAAGGACGGCGACTGGGTCGAGATCGATTATGACCTGCCCTCGGCTTCGAAGCAGTCGGGCCTTTCGCAGTACGAGCTTTTGACGAACCTCGGCTCGAGGTTCGAGCGGCGCTGGGTTTAGCCGTTGGGGCTTTTATCCGTTCGCCCGGCGGCGAAGTCTTCGGCTTGTAACGGCAGAGATCGATCACTGGACAGCGCCAGCATTCCGGCAGCCGCGCCTTGCAGGTGTAGCGGCCATGAAGGATCAGCCAGTGGTGCGCGTCTCGGCGGAACGGCTGGGGCACGATCTTCTCAAGCTTCGCTTCGACATCATCGACCGTCTCTCCCGGCGCGAGACCTGTGCGATTGCAAACTCGGAAGACGTGCGTGTCGACCGCGAAAGTTTCTTCGCCGAACGCCGTGTTGAGCAGGACATTGGCCGTCTTTCTTCCAACGCCAGGGAGCGCTTCGAGCTCGTCGCGCACGCGCGGGACTTCGCCTTCATGCCGATCGATCAGCGCCTGGCTGAGAGCGACGACGTTCTTCGCCTTGGTGTTGAACAGGCCGATGCTCTTGATCGCTTCGCGCAAACGGTCCTCGCCGAACGCGATCATTTGCCTGGGCGTGGTGATGAACTTGAACAGCGGTCCGGTCGCGACGTTGACGCTGGCGTCGGTCGCCTGCGCGGACAGAACGACGGCAACCAGCAACGTATAGGGATTGATATAATCCAGTTCGGTCGTCGGGGACGGGTTCGCCTCGGCCAGGCGACGGAAGAACTCGAAGATTTGGTCGCGCGTCATTTGAGGTCATCCAGCGCAGCACCAAGGCGGGCCAGAGCTTCCTCGAACTCACCCGTGGGGAGACCGAATCCGACCCGGAAATGGTCCGGCATTTCGAACCAGCGACCAGGCACGATTGAAGCATCGTAGCGCTCGCGAAGCCGTGCATCGAGCCGTTCGGTATCCCCGCCGCTCCAGCGCGGGAAGGCGGTGATTCCATGCGAAGCCGGCAGTGACTCAAGGTCGTCGCGCGCACTGGCGAATTCGTTCCAAAGCCCGCGATTGCGGGCGAGCATCGCCGGACCGTCGCCAACCACGCGGTCAATATTTTCGAACGCAAGGCAGGCAAGTCGCTCGGCTGGGTGCGCCTGGTTGACTCCAAACAGGTCGTTCAGTCGCCACATCCGTTCGGCGAGCTCGGGCTCGGCGAGAATCCAGCCGCAACGAAGTCCGCTTAATCCGTACACCTTGGTCAGGCTGTTCGTGCAAACGAACGGTGGGCCGAGATGGGCTGCACTAGGCCGCGGCGGCACTGCTGAATCGAGATAGACCTCGTCGACCAGAACCCGAGCGCCCGAGCGCCTCGCAAGCTCGCCGATTGCGCGAAGGTCCTCCAGTTCGGCAAGGGCGCTGCTCGGGTTGTGCAAGTTGGTCAGGATGATCATCCGGGTTGCGTCCGATGTGGCGGCTTCGACAATCGCAGGATCGAGCCGGAATCCATCCGCCGCTTTGCGCTCAAACCGCTTGATGTCGGCTCCAAGAAAACTCGCCGCGCCCAGAAGCAGCTCGTAGGTCGGCCACTCAACCAGGACTTGATCGCCCGGCGAGATCAGCGCGGCCATCGCCAGGAAATTCGCCATCGACGTGCCGTCCGCTGCGACCAGCTGCTCGGGCGAAACGCCATAGCGGGACGCAATTGCTTTTCGCAGCGGCAGGTACCGGGGGTGGCTCGCGCCATCGAGATCGAGGTCGGCAATGTTGATCGCCAGCAAATCCATCCGGAAGTGAGGCACTTCGCTGCCGGTAAGGGCATAGCGGACCGGGCGCTTGAACTTGGCCCAGTGCATGTAGTCGGACTTGATTGTCCTCATGCCGCCGCGGCCCCGCGGCTTTTTCGCTGCCAATAGAGGCATGCCGGCACGCCGGCGGCGAGGATCGCATAGCCGATCAGCGCATTGAGCGGGTTGTTCGCAACCGTCGCCACAACAACCGTCCAGCAAGAGATGACGAAGAAGGCGGTCGTGAACGGATGGCCTGGTGCCTTGAATGCGACCGGCTGGTCAGGATTGCGCCGTCGGAAAACGAAAAGTGCCGCCCCGGCCAGGCCGAAGAAGATGAAGTCCACCGACACGACATAGCTCAGGATCTGGCCGAAGGTGCCCGATATCGCGATGATTGCGGCAGCGGCGCCCTGCAAGATGATGGCGATGACGGGCACTCGCGTCCTCTCGCTCACCCGGGCGACGCTATGGAAGAACAATCCGTCCTCGGCCATCGCGAAATAGACTCGGGGTGCGGTCAGCATCCCTTGACTGAGAAAGCCCAGGGTCGAGATCGTCACTCCGATCGCAATGAAGGTCGCACCTTTTTCTCCAATAGCGAGCCGCATCACGTCCGTCGCCGGCGTCTTCGAGCTCGCCAGCCCTGCGGCGCCGAGCGCATGGACGCAGACGACAGCGACGGCTGTGTAGAGCAGAATGACTCCGGCAACTCCCAAGAGCAGGCCGCGCGCCAGGTCCCGTCTAGGGTCGCGCATCTCGGCTGCGACGAAGCTCGATGTCTGCCAGCCACCGTAGGAGAACATCACTGGGGTCATCGCAGCGCCGATGGCGGCAAGCGTCGACAGGGAACCCAAAGCTGCTCGATGGGGCTTAAAAGTTGCGACTGGCGCGAACAGAAGGCCGGCGAGCACCAGCGCGCCAATTGCCAGGATCTTCAGCACCATAAGCCCGCTCTGCACGTTGCTGCCCGAGCGTACCCCCATGCAATTGATCAGCGTCAGCAGTGCCAGCACAGCGACCGCCAAGGCGCTGTCGGGTATCGGCAATTGGACGAGATCGCCCAAATAACGAGCAAAGGTGATGGCGACTGCAGCCATTCCGCCGGACTGAATGACGAGCAGCAACGCCCAGCCGTACAAGAAGGCCGGCATCGGGCCAAATGCGTCGCGGAGATAGGCATATTGGCCGCCGACCTCCGGGCGTCGCGCGGCGAGCTCTGCATAAACCAATGAGGCGGCGAGCGCGACCAGGCCGCCGAGGATCCACACGCCGACAATGAGCAGGGGCGTCTGCACGTGACGCGCCACCTCGGCCGGTGTGACGAAGATGCCCGAGCCGATGATTCCGCCCATGACCAGCATGGTCGCGTCGAACATGGTGAGACGGCGGGCGAGGCGTTGTGCTTCGACCGTCGGCGGCCCCCGGTTCAAGCGCGCTCGGCTCCGATCACGTCACGCATCGAATAAAGTCCGGCGGGCTTGCCGACGAGGAAGCGTGCTGCGGCGAGCGCCCCACGCGCGAAGATCATTCGGCTTTCGGCGCGGTGGCCGAGCTCGATCCGCTCGCCTTCGGTCGCGAGGATTACGACATGCTCGCCAGCGACGGACCCGCCACGAAGCGAGGCAAAGCCGATGGTCCCGGGCTCACGCGCGTGCGGATGCTCGCTGATCCGGTCGAACCGGCTCAGTTCCTGCAGCGTCGATCCCCGACCCTTCGCCGCTGACGCTGCGAGCATCAGTGCTGTCCCCGATGGCGCATCCACCTTGTGGCGGTGATGCATTTCAAGAATTTCGATGTCCCAATCAGGCCCCAGCCGACTCGTCGCTTCCTCGACGAGCTGCTTGAGAAGATTGATCCCGAGCGAAGTATTGGGCGCGTAAATGACCGCGATTTGCTGTGCTGCCTGCTCAATCTTCGAATGATGCCCCGGTTGCAATCCGGTTGTTCCGATGAGGATCGGCAGGTTCGCGACGATCGCTCGCTCGAGGCTCGCGTCGAGCGCGTCCGGCGCCGAGAAATCGACCAACACGTCGGCATCGTCCTGATCGATCGCGAAGTCCAAATTGTCGGTGACCGCAATGGCGATCGCTTGACCCATTCGGCCGCCGGGCGCGATGAGACCGATGCGGATCGGCTGACTGGCGCTGCTCATGCGCCGGTCATGGCCGATGGAGGAGCGCCGCGCAATCGCACGACGCTCGCTCGTTCGTCAGTGCGACCAGGTCATTTCCTGGAGCAACATGTCCGAGCCGATATGGCGGTACGTGGCACGCTGCCCGCTGGCAGCCATGCCCTGACGGGTGGTCTGCGCGAGGAATGCATTGGCTTCTTTTTCGCGCTGAATGTCCTCCGCCGGCGTTGTCACATGATCAAAGATGGTGACAAGATAGAGGTCGGGCTCGCCAGCCCGCTTGTTGACGTTGGAAAGAATATAATAACCCTTGATCCAGCCTTTGGATTTCTGGAATTCCATATTCTTTCGATATTGGGAGGCAAGGAAGTCCGAGTAATCGCCGAAATGACCGTCATCGATCGTGACTGCGCCGACATCCCAAAAATCGCCACTCTTCAGCGGCAGCTCCTGAGCAGCTGTCGGAACGCACCAAAACAAAGTCGCGGCGCCGAGCGCGCCGATCATCAGCTTGCGCATATCATCTGTCCCCATTTTGCGAAAAGCCACCGCTCCCGCTTCAGTGGAACGGCGTCGCCAACGCGGGCGAGACGCCAGTATGTGCAGCGTCGTTCCGAACAGCCGTAAAGCACGGAAACGAAGTTAACACAAATTAAACACCGAGCTTTTGTTGCAGCGCAAGCGCAGCCGCGGGAGCGCGGATTTTTGCGCCATTGATCATGAAAATATAAGCGTCGCGGCCGTCCTTCTGCCACCCGCGCGCCCTTGCCGCAAAGTGGTCCAGCGCCGCATCCTCATAGCCCGTGGCGACATCCTGGTTCATGCGCTGCAGTCGGGCATAAGCGAAATCTGCAGTATCGGTATCAATGCACGGATATTCGTCCGAATCTTCGAGCACGACGGCGACGTTCCGAGCGCGGCAAAGGTCAAAGAATTTGTCGTCGCGGAAGCTCTCGTGGCGTGGCTCCATCGCGTGTCGAAGCTTGATGCCCTCGAGCTCTGCTGGAAGCAGGTCGATGAACCCCGCGATATCGTCGCGATCGAATTTGCGACGGGATGCGAACTGCCACAGGATTGGTCCAAGCTTGGGACCAAGGGCAGCCAAGCCCTGAGCGAAGAAGTTGGCGAGACCTTCGGCTCCCTCGCACAAGCGAGACCTCGTCACGCAGAATCGCGAGCCCTTGATCGCGAACTGGAATGCCTCGGGGACGGTCCTTTCCCAGCTTTCCCAGCTCTTGAGCTTTTGCCGGCCGTAGAAAGTGGCGTTGATCTCGATCGCGCCAAGCTCGCGCGAGGCATATTCCAGCTCTTTCGGTTGCGGCAGCTTGTCCGGATAGAAGAGGCCGCGCCACGGCGGAAAGGTCCAACCACCGATACCGATGCGGATCGCCGCCATGTCAGTCGTCGACTTCGATCGCGGCTGCCGCGCCGCCCGAGAGGGAGTTGGGACGATTGGGTTCAACAGGAACGCCACCTTGATCGCGTTCGCCATTTTTTCCCTTGCCGGTGCGGTTCGGTTCATCGAACGGCTGACGCGGTCTGGCGCGTGGCCGAGGTAGCAGGATTCTCAGAACAAAGGCGACGAACGACATTGCCTTTTCATACCATGACACGAGGTTGGGCTGAAACCGCGGCGATCTCGATTGCTAGCCACAAAGATCCCTTCGTACGATGAGATGATGAACGACATTCAAAACATCGTAATCCTCACGGGAGCGGGGGTTTCCGCCGAGAGCGGCCTTGCGACGTTCCGCGGGTTCGACGGTCTGTGGGACGGACATCGGGTCGAGGACGTGTGCACTCCGGACGCATTCAGCCGCGACCCGGCGCTGGTGCACGCCTTCTACGACGCTCGGCGGGAGAAGCTCGGCACCGTCGAGCCGAATGCTGCACATCGGGCGCTGGCTCGGTTCGATGCCGAATGGCCCGGCGAGCTGTTGCTGATCACCCAGAATGTCGATGACCTGCACGAGCGCGCCGGATCGAAGCGGCTGCTGCACATGCACGGCGAGCTCGCCAAGGGCTGGTGCCTGGCTTGCGGCGAGCGGTTCGGTTGGGCCGGCCCGATGGGTGTGGGCGCTGAGTGCTCCGCCTGCGGCACAGTCGGAGCGGTCAGACCCGACATCGTGTGGTTCGGCGAGATGCCCTACGAGATGGAACGGATCGACGATGCGCTTCGGCGCTGCGATCTGTTCGTGTCAATTGGAACGTCGGGCGCGGTTTATCCGGCGGCGGGTTTCGTCCAGACCGCGCGCTATTGCGGCGCTAGCACTCTTGAGATCAATCTCGAGCCAAGCCTGGGCAGCTCTATGTTCAGCAAGAGCAGGATCGGCAAAGCGGGAGAGCTGGTGCCCGAGTGGGTCAAAGAAATGCTATCTCGTTAATCCGCCCATTCAAGCCCGATCTCGCGGTAGAGGCCGCGATCCTCGTCCCAGCGCGGATTGACCTTCACATGCAGGAACAAGTGCACGGGGCGGCCGAGGTGCTGCGCCATTTCGGCCCGAGCCGCGGCGCCGATCTCCTTGAGCCGGCGGCCGCCCTTGCCGATGACGATCGCCTTCTGGCTGTCGCGTTCGACCAGGACCTGCTGGCGGATCGCGGTCGACCCGTCGGGCCGGTCTTCCCACGTCTCGGTTTCCACCGCAGTCGCATAGGGCAGCTCCTGGTGGAGTTGATTGACGATCTGCTCGCGGGTGAGCTCGGCCGCAATCATGCGATCGGTCGCGTCCGAGACTTCGTCTTCTGGATATAGCCATGGGCCCGCCGGCATCGCCCCGGCCAGCGCCCGCTTGAGATCCGCAACTCCGTCGCCCTGAGTTGCACTGATCATGAACAGCTTTTCCGGGTTGAGTTGCGCCATCAGCTCGGCGGAGAGCGACAGCAGCTTCTCCTTCTTCAGGAGGTCGACCTTGTTGAGCGCCAGGAACAGCGGCTGCTGCCGCTCGCCCATCGATCCAATGATCCGTTCCACCTCTGAAGTCACACCCGCAGCAGCGTCGATGACGAGGAGAATGAGGTCCGCGTCCTTTGCCCCCGTCCATGCCGCGGCGACCATCGCCCGGTCGAGCCGACGGCGCGGCTGGAAAATGCCCGGCGTATCGACGAGCAGGATCTGGGCGCTTGCGTCAATCGCGATGCCCATCAGCCGCGCGCGCGTCGTTTGGGCCTTGGGGCTGACGATCGCGACCTTCTGCCCGACCAGGGCATTGACCAAGGTCGACTTGCCGGCGTTGGGCGCGCCAATCACTGCAACGAACCCTGCGCTCACCTTGCTCATTGCATCTGCTTCAGAAGCGCTTCGGCGGCGGCGGTCTCGGCCTCCTGCTTGCTCGCACCTTCCGCGGTTGCTTCGCCCAGCGTTGGAACCGCGACCCGAACCGTGAATCGCGGAGCATGATGCGCACCGGTACGCGAGATCACCTCGTACGCGGGCGCTTTGACCTGCCTCGAAGCCGCCAACTCCTGCAGCGCGGACTTTGGATGCTGAGGAGCACGCCTCTGCACCGCCAGGTCGGGTTCCCACAACCTCAGAATGAACTGCTCGGCGGCCTTGAGCCCGCCATCCAGGAAAAGAGCGCCGATCAGCGCTTCGACGACATCCCCCACGACATTGTCGCTCTGGCTGGCGCCATCCTCGCGCGCCTGGCGGCCGAGACGCACAAGCGCCGGAACACCAATCTCCCGGCCGTTCTCAGCGCATGTCTCGCGGTCGACGAGCGCATTGTAGCGCTTTGAAAGATTGCCCTCGGGCTCTTTGGGATAGCGTTCGTAGAGCGCTCGCGCGATCACCATGCCGAGGACACGGTCGCCAAGAAACTCAAGCCGCTCGTAGCTATTGGGACCGCTGACGCTCGAATGCGTTAGCGCAAGCTCGAACAGGCCCACGTCCTTGGCCTTATGACCGAGTTGCCTGCGAACGAAGGTCGCGACGCCAACGCTCACGATTGTTTCCCTGTGTAGCCATTGTCGAGCCGAGCAGGGCGCAAAGCGGTAAACCAGGTCCACGGCTTGAACCAGGACGCGCTCCCGTCTGTGGACCAAAAGGTGAAAGCCGCGCGGCCGATCAGATTTTCCACGGGAACCATTCCGACGCCGCCTTCATAAGCCGGAAAGCGGCTGTCGAGGCTGTCGTCGCGGTTGTCGCCCAAAAGGAAAATGTGCCCGCTCGGAACCGTCGTTTTAGAAAAATCGTCGGCCGGCCCGTGATCGAGCTGATCGAGGACGGTGTAGCTGGGCCCGCCGGGAAGCGTCTCGAGATAGGCGCGATAAAGACAGAAGGTTGCGCCTCGGATTGATCCTTCGACAGGAGTCGCCGGCGGAACCGTGCGGCACGGGCTGTTTTCACTGAGTGGCACGGCCACAGCCGGAAGCGGCTGCCGGGCTACGAATCGACCATTGAGGATGAGCTTTCCCCCGCGCACTTCCACCGTGTCGCCGGGCAGACCGATGACCCGCTTGATGAGGTCGACATTCTCAACGGGATGGCGAAACACGACCACATCACCGCGCTTCGGAATGCTGCCCAAGATGCGACCGTTGATCGCCGGAAATGCCAACGGAAAACTGTAGCGGGAATAGCCATAGGGCCATTTCGAAACCGCGACATAGTCGCCGATGTACAGCGTAGGGAGCATCGATCCGGACGGAATGTTAAACGGCGCTCCGACAAGGCTGCGGAATCCCCAGGCGAGGATTGCCACGACCAGCACAAAACGCAGCAGGGACCCAGCTGTCTCTTTTTTCTCGCGTTTTGCCGATCCCCGATTCGGCTGGATGCGGCGGGTGAGAAGCGAAGCCATCAATTGGCTTCTTTCCGCGCAAACCGGGGAGGTCAAGCCGGGGTGGCAAATGGCGGTCTCGGCATTATGTGCGGCGGCAATGGAGCAAAAGTCGATCAGACGGCTCGATGAGCTGTTCGCCGCCGAGCCGGACCGCCTCAGCAAGCTGAGCTTTGAGGCTGCCGGAATTTATTTCGACTGGTCGAAGACGCATCTGGACCAGGAGCTGATTGGTGATTTTCTCGGGCGCGCCGAGGCTGCGGGCTTCGCGCGCGCTCGCGAATCCTTGTTCTCCGGCGCAATCGTCAACGCGAGCGAGGGCCGGCCTGCGACCCACGTGGCGGAACGCGGAAGCGGCTCTCCTGAAGATGTGGATCTCGCTTCGGCGAGGCGGCTGCGCATGCGCGCGCTCGTCGACGCGATCGAAGGCGGCGCATTTGGCGACGTCACCGGCATTCTTCATATCGGTATCGGCGGTTCGGTCTTGGGCCCGGCCTTGCTCGTTGATGCGCTCGGCCGGCGCTCGCCGCAGTTCAACGTTCGCTTTCTCTCGAATATCGACGGCGCAGCATTCGACGATGCGGTAAGGCCATTGGATCCGCAATCCACGATCGTGGTCGTTGCGTCCAAGACGTTCACTACACTTGAAACGCTCACAAATTTCGAAGCGGCACGAACATGGCTGAGTGCTGCTGGCGTCGGGGATCCGGACGGCCGGGTTGTCGCCGTGACAGCCAATCCCGAGGCAGCTGTTGCCCAGGGAATCGACGAGACCCGAGTGCTTCAATTCGGGGAAGGTGTTGGCGGTCGCTATTCGCTGTGGAGCTCGGTCGGAGTTACTGCCGCTTTGGCGCTGGGCTGGAACGAGTTCGAAGCGCTCTTGGAAGGCGCAGCGGAGATGGATCGTCATTTCCGTTTCGCCGAAACCAGCGCGAATGTGCCATTGCTCGCGGCCTTCGCTGATCGCCTCTATGCCGAACAGTTCGGATGCCAGACCCGCGGTCAGTTCGCTTATGACGAGCGGCTGCGGTTACTGCCCTTCTATCTCCAGCAGTTGGAGATGGAATCGAACGGCAAGTCCGTGACGAACGCCGGCAAACCCGTTGCAAATCCGACCGCGCCGGTGACTTGGGGCGGTACGGGTACCGACGCTCAGCACGCAGTGTTTCAGCTGCTCCACCAGGGTACGGTCCTGGTGCCTGTAGAATTTGTCGCCGTTCGCGAAGGCGACGATGCCCAGGATCCTGAGCACCATCGCTTGCTCCTATTGAATGCCTTTGCTCAGGGCGCCGCCCTGATGCAGGGCCGCGAGAGCGACGATCCGCAGCGCTCTTATTGCGGAAACCGGCCGAGCGCGACGGTGTTGCTGGATCGCCTGGACGCACGCTCGCTCGGCGCCCTGATTGCTTTCTACGAGCACCGGACCTTCGCCAATGCAGTGCTTCTCGGAATCAATCCGTTCGACCAGTTCGGCGTTGAACTGGGCAAGCAAATCGCTCGGCAGATCGCCGAAGGCTCGGACGAGGAGAGCCTGGATCCTTCGACGCGTGCGCTGATCGAGCGCGCTGGCGTGTGATCTGAGGCATCGGAACGATAGCAACAACTGATTGGAGCGGGCGGCGAAATTGAAGAAGAGCCGCTGATGGAGATCGACAATGGCTGACTTCGACCTGTTCGTAATCGGCGCCGGCTCGGGCGGCGTGCGCGCAGCGCGCGTCTCGGCAGCCTATGGCGCGCGAGTCGCCATCGCCGAGGAACATAAGGTTGGTGGCACCTGCGTCATTCGCGGCTGCGTTCCCAAGAAGCTCCTCGTATATGGCGCGCATTTCGCAGAAGACCTCGATGATGCGGCGATGTTTGGTTGGGACGTCCCGACAAAACAATTCGACTGGCAGGTGCTACGCGACAATGTGCTCGCCGAGGTCGGCCGTCTGGAAGAGGCTTATACCGACACACTGACGAACCATGACGTGACCATCTTCCACGAGCGCGCCGAACTGACCGGCCCCAATTCGCTGCGCCTTGCAAGCGGCAAGGACGTGACCGCCGACAAGATCCTGATTGCGACCGGCGCAACACCGGTCATGCCGGCGATGGTCGGAATCGAGCATGCGATCAGCTCGAACGAAGTCTTCCATCTCGAGAAATTGCCGAAGCGCATCGTGATCGCGGGAGGCGGTTATATCGCCAACGAGTTCGCCGGAATCTTCCACCAATTCGGAAGCCATGTGACGCTGGTCAACCGCACCGATGTGATCCTTCGCCAATATGATCAGCAGATTGTCGATCGGCTAATGCAAATCTCCCTGCGCAAGGGGATCGACTTCAAGTTTCACGCAACGATCGAGAAGATCGAAAGACGCGACCGGGCGCTCCACGTCACAATGACGGGTTGCGACGATCTCGAGGCCGACCAGCTGCTGTTCGCCACCGGGCGCAGGCCGAACACGAACGGCATGGGCCTCGATTCGGCGGGCGTGGAGACAGGAGAGAAGGGCCAGATCAAGGTCGATTCGGACAACCGCACATCGGTCCCGTCCATCTTTGCTGTCGGCGACGTCACTGATCGAATCCAGCTCACCCCGGTTGCGATCCGCGAAGGCCAGGCGTTCGCGGACACCTTTTTCGGCAAGACGCCCACCAAGGTGGATTATAGCTGCGTTCCCTCAGCCGTGTTCAGCCACCCACCGCTCGCGGGTGTCGGAATGACCGAGGGGCAGGCGCGCGAAAAGCTCGGCCAGGTGAAGACCTACACGTCCGACTTCCGAGCGATGAAGAACGTCCTCGCTGGCCGCAACGAGCGCTCGCTCTACAAGCTTGTCGTCGACGGTTCGACCGACCGGATCGTCGGAATCCATATGATTGGTCCGGACGCGCCCGAGATCCTCCAGGCTGCCGCGATCGCCGTCCGTGGCAAGCTCAAGAAGGCAGATTTCGACGCCACAATCGCGCTCCATCCGACAATGGCGGAAGAACTGGTGTTGATGCGCTGAATCCTTCGCCGCTATGGCGGCAGATGATATGCATGACGCGATTGTGATCGGGGCGGGGCACAACGGACTTACCTGTGCCTATTATCTTGCCAGGAAAGGCATGAAAGTCGCTGTGCTCGAGGCCGCGAGCATTGTCGGGGGCGCGGCGGTCACCGATGAGTTCCTCCCTGGCTTCAGGAATTCGGCGGCGAGCTACACGGTCAGCCTGCTCCAGCCCAAGGTCATCCGCGACATGCAGCTCGAACGGCATGGCCTGAAGGTCGTCTTGCGCAAGACCGACAATTTTCTCCCCGGTGACGGCGATTACCTCCTGGCCGGGCGCAATGGCCTGACTCGTAAGGAGATCGCTCGCCAACACAAGGCCGATGCGCAAGCTTACGACCGCTATCACGCCGAGCTCGAGACGGTCGTTCGACTGCTCAAGAAATGGCTCTTGCGCGCTCCGCCGAATGTCGGTGCCAAGATAAGCGCAATTCCAAAGCTGCTGAGCCTCGGTCGCGACATGGCCGGGCTGTCGCTATCGGAAACGCGAATCGTCCACGATTTTGCCGTTCGAAGCGCCGCCGAAATCCTCGACCGCCACTTCACGGGCGATCTCACCAAATCATTGTTCGGTTTTGACGGCGTGGTCGGCAACTTTGCCTCGCCACATTCGCCGGGGACTGCTTACGTCCTCCTGCACCACCTGTTTGGTGAAGCTGCCGGAGTGCCTGGCGCCTGGGGGCATGCCATTGGCGGAATGGGGGCGATCACACAGGCGATGGCGCGCGCTTGCCGCGAGGCCGGCGTCGACATCGTGCTCAATACGCCGGTCGAGGAAGTCATCGTGAACGGCGGCCGAGCCGCCGGGGTCGTTGCGGGGAGCAAAGCTTGGTCGGCAACAAATGTTGTCGCGGGAGTAAATCCGAAGCTGCTGTTCGACAGCCTGATTCCGCGCGGCGCTGTCGATGCCGACGTCGCTTCACGCATGCACTGCTGGAAATGCGAAAGCGCGACGTTCCGGATGAACGTCGCTTTGTCCGAGCTGCCCAAGTTCAGGGTCCTTCCGAAGAAGGGTGATCACCTCACCGCCGGAATCATCATCGC
>JANWLR010000077.1 GCA_025450755.1 Sphingomicrobium sp.
CAATCCGAGTGTTGTGGTTAGAACCGCGCTTTGGACCGATCATTGCGACGGCTTGCGGAGCGCCCTTTATGTTACTGGCCATCCTAGTCGCGGGGCGTCGGGTACCACGCGTCTTGAACATCCGGCGAGATCCAAAAACGCTCGTCTTGGGGTTGGCTCTTTGGTTTGCTGCAAATGGCGGATTTCTCGATCGGCTTCTGGCTGCGGGGCATCACCCCAAGAGAACAATGTTCAGCTGCTGACCGGGCAAGGCAACATCTATGCTGCCTTGCTGACATTGTTTGCAATAATGCCGTGGGCTGCCAATTGTTGGCCAGAGCTACTCAAGCTCCATGATCGTGACCGCTGGGGTCAATTGTGAGCCTTTACGTTAGCGTGGGCGTACCTTCATTCGCGCGGACGGGCGTCCCTCTCAACCCGCCGGATTCAGCGAGTACCATTCGTTTGACTTTTCAACATTAGCTTGAGCGCATCGTCCTCGGTTGGCACCGCTCACACTACTGTTCCGAACAAGGCGCCGACACCTGCGGTCAATCCCATGGCCAGCGCACCCCAGAACGTCACGCGAATAGCGCCCACTGCCACGCCCGCGCCGCCAGCGCCCGCCGCCAGCGCACCCAGCAGCGCGAGGAACAGCAATGAAGTTCCAGGGACTAGGATAATCAGACCCGACTCGGGGACGAAGGCAGTGGTCAGGAGAGGCATGGCCGCACCAACAGCGAAGCTAAGAGCTGACGCTAACGCAGCTTGAATCGGACGTGGTCGCAGCGTCTCGGTGATGCCAAGTTCGTCGCGGGCATGTGCGCCTATTGCATCATGGGCCATCAGTTGATCGGCGACCTGCTTTGCGAGCGATCGATCGAGGCCACGAGCGACGTAGATCGCCGTCAGTTCCTCATGTTCTCCCTTGTCGTCAGCTTTGAGTTCCGCGCGCTCACGCTTGAGTTCGGCCTGTTCGGTGTCTGCCTGTGAGCGGACAGATACGTACTCTCCGGCAGCCATCGCCATAGCCCCTGCGACCAGGCCGGCGACTCCTGCGACCAATACGTTGCTGCGGGTCCCATGCGCTGCGGCAACACCGAGCACCAGGCTCGCTGTCGAAACAATACCGTCGTTCGCGCCCAGTACCGCCGCCCGTAGCCAGCCTATGCGTCCTGTGCGGTGCAATTCCTTTTGACGCAGAGGCATTCTCGAAGCTTTCTTGATGGGAGTACCATTAGGCCACGAATCGGACCTAAACGGAGCGTCGTCGATACAGGCACAAGGATACGACTTGCGGCGGTCTGGATGTGAGCAATTTTGCACAGTCTTTGCAGCGGCACGGGCGTAGCTTCAGTGAGAGCTCGCTTGTCGCTTTTGGCTGACGAATATGAACAACGGCTCACTGTCTCGAAAGGACCTGCAATTGCCTCTTTCCGTAGATGAGAGAGCCCTCGTAAGGCACCACGGCCGCGATCGTCTCATCCAAAGCTAAAAGGATGATTGCCTTGGTCGACGTCATGCGACGCGCGACGATCGATGCCATTCAAGCGTTGAATATCCGCCACGTGAAGCTCACAGGCTATGACAAAGCAAAGACTAACTGGCAAACAGTAAGCGTTTCCCGGCATGCTGATAGTCAGTTGAGAGGTTCAGCAAGCCCAGTGGAGTTAACCACACACGTCAAAACCTTGGAGACACACCGCGAATCGGTTTCTAATTTCTCGCATCGCTATCTGCCGGCGACGACGCAACCCAGCTAGACGCCGTCGCTCGCGAACAGGATGCCGACGTCATCGTCGTAGGCGCCTATGGCTACGCGAATGGATCCTCGGCGGTGTGACTCGCGATCTTCTGCTGCGTGACGACCGTTGCGCGCTCCTGTCACACTGATCTTGGTTCTCAAAGGGCCGAACAATTCGCGGCGTCAGCGCCTCAGAAGCACATCGGACGTTCCATGGATTCTGTTGCTTCAATGGGAACAGTCGTATCGGTTCGAGGCGCCGTCGTTGACGTGGCTTTCGACGGCGAAACGCTTCCGCCGATTAACACAGCCCTGATCGTCGAGTGGGATCGGCCCGAACCGCTGATTCTCGAGGTGCACAGCCACGTCGATCCGGCGACCATCCGCAGCATTGCGCTACAGGCTACCGCCGGCCTCGCGCGCAACACGAAGGTACGCGCGACCGGCGGACCCATTTCGGTGCCGGTCGGAGATGCGGTTCTGGGGCGCCTCCTTGACGTTGTCGGAACGGTTCGGGATCGCGGTCCTGCCCTGCCTTCCGACACCCCACGTCGCGGCATCCACAACCCGCCGCCAGCGCTCGATGAAGAGACCTCAACCAGCGCGGTGTTTGAGACAGGCATCAAGGTAATCGACCTTCTCGCGCCGCTTGCCCAAGGCGGCAAGGCTGCGATGTTCGGCGGAGCTGGCGTCGGTAAGACCGTGCTCGTCATGGAGCTGATTCATGCGATGGTCGAGAAATACAAAGGTATCTCGGTCTTTGCCGGTGTCGGAGAGCGTTCCCGCGAGGGCCATGAGCTGCTGACCGATATGCAGGGGTCGGGAGTTCTCGCTCGCACGGTGCTCGTCTACGGGCAGATGAACGAGCCGCCTGGCGCACGCTGGCGGGTGCCGCTGACCGCCCTGACGATAGCCGAGTATTTTCGCGACCAGAAGCATCAGAACGTGCTGCTGCTGATGGATAATGTCTTTCGCTTCGTCCAGGCCGGGAGCGAGTTGTCCAGCTTGCTAGGACGCCTGCCCTCGCGTGTCGGCTATCAGCCGACACTGGCCACCGAGGTGGCATCCCTGCAGGAGCGCATCGCGTCGGTCGCCGGCGCGGCGGTCACCGCCATCCAGGCCGTCTATGTTCCGGCCGACGACTTCACCGATCCGGCGGTGACGGCTATTTCGAGCCATACGGACAGCATCATCATGTTGTCGCGCACGTTGGCAGCCCAGGCATTCTATCCGGCCATCGATCCGCTCGCCTCTTCGTCGGTGCTGCTCGATCCTCTGGTGGTAGGCGAAGAACACTACCGCCTCGCCGAACGATGCCGCGAAGCGCTCGCCCGCTTCAAGGATCTGCAGGACATCATCGCGCTGCTCGGCGTGGAGGAGCTCGGCGCGAGCGACCGTCTGATCGTCAAACGGGCCCGCCGGCTGCAGCGTTTCCTCAGCCAGCCTTTCACAGTGACGGAGGCCTTCACTGGCACACCTGGCCGCAGCGTCCCCCGCGCCGACACGCTCGCTGGCTGCCGCGCGATCCTTGATGGCGAGACCGACGATTGGGCTGAGAGCTCACTCTATATGATCGGAACGCTGGATGAGGCGCGCCAGAAGGAGGCTGCGGCCGCCGGAAGGGGCGGTCCGTCATGAGGCTGCGCATTGTCACGCCGCTCTCGGTCGTCATCGATGAAGATGGCGTGCTTGCTCTGCGCGCCGAGGACGCCACCGGCAGCTTCGGGATATTGCCTCGTCATGTGGACTTCCTCACCAGCCTCGCGATTTCTGTGGTGAGCTGGGAAAGCAGCAACGGGATGCGACATTACTGCGCGGTGCGCCGGGGCGTCCTCTCCGTGGGCGGCGGGCACGACATCGCCGTTGCGACGCGCGAGGCGGTTCCGGGAGACAATCTCGTGACCATGGACAAGACGGTCCTTGCTCGCTTCCGCGCTGATATCGAGACCGAACGGGTGGAACATGTCGAGAGCACTCGCCTGCACCTCAACGCGATCCGACAGATCATGAGCCATCTTCGGCCTGATCAGCGCGGCGGTGGGGGGATACTCTCATGACCGCGCCGGAGCAAGCGCTACCGCCCGAGACAGAGCCGGACGAGCAGGATTCGCTGGTTGAAGGGGTTCGGCTGCGCGGCGAGCGCCACCAGCGTTGGCTGCACGAAGGCGCCCCTTCGGTTGCACGCAGGCTCGCCCAGATCGGCGTGCTCGGCTGGATCATCGTCGTGCCCATGCTGATCGGCGTTTTCGTGGGTCGTTGGCTCGATCAAGAGCTTAACTCCGGACTATTCTGGACCGCCCCGCTTCTGATGCTCGGGCTGGCGCTCGGATGCTATTCCGCCTGGAAATGGATGAAGAACGCATGAGCATTCCTTCGTTCGATATGCTGCCGGCTTGGGTCGAGCTTCTCGGTCTAGCCGCCCATTTGAGCGCCGGATTCGCACTGGGTATTATGTACTTCCGCAGCCTGTGGTGGAGCGCCTGCCGATTTGGTGGTCGCGGAAGCCTGGTTGCGACCATCGCTTTGATGATCGGCCGCTTCGTTTTTATTGGGGGCGTACTAACGTTGGCGAGCCTGGAAGGTGCGTTGCCGCTGCTCACAATGGCGCTCGGAGTGCTCATCGCTCGTTTCGTGGTTATGAACAGGGTCCGGGAGGCAGCACCATGACCTCGCCGCTCAGTAGCGTCGCGCTTTTCCATTTGGGTCCGGTGCCGATCACCGCCGGAGTTGTGACAACCTGGATGATCATGTTGGTCCTGGTTCTCAGCGGCATCTTCGCCACCCGCCATTTCTCACTCGTCCCGTCAGCAATCCAGGCGGCTTTGGAACTGGTCGTCGATACTGTAGACAGTCAAATCCGCGATACGATGCGGGTCGAACCCGCTCCTTATCGCGCCTTTATCGGCACACTGTTCGTCTTCATTTTTATTGCCAACTGGTCCTCGCTGGTACCGGGCGTCGAACCACCTACGGCGCATCTTGAGACCGATGCTGCACTTGCTCTTTTGGTCTTTATTGCGGTGATCTGGTTCGGCATTCGAGCGGGCGGCGTGCGAGGTTATCTCTCGACCTTTGCGTCACCAAACCCGATCATGATTCCATTGAATTTCATCGAGAGTCTTACGCGAACGTTCTCGCTGCTCGTGCGCCTGTTCGGTAATGTGATGAGTGGCGTCTTTGTCATCGGAATCGTTCTATCGCTCGCGGGCCTGCTCGTGCCGATTCCGCTGATGGCGCTCGATCTCCTCACCGGGGCAGTGCAAGCCTATATCTTCGCGGTCCTGGCCATGGTTTTTATTGCCAGCACTGTGAGCGAAGGACAGCCCGATACGAACGACTCCAGCCAAAGGATGCCCCCATGAA
>JANWLR010000078.1 GCA_025450755.1 Sphingomicrobium sp.
GCGGAACTGCCGCATGCTGCGAGGGCCAGGACAAGGGCGGCTTGTACGACACGCATCTTCATCCCGTTTGCTCCGTTCTGTCCTTGGTGAACCGACCAGCCTCATTTACGCACGAACTCCAGATGACAACGAGCACCTGCAGTTTACTCTCGCTCGCGACCTCGGTTCCCCCGTATGTCGTAGAGCAATCCGAGGCCAAGGCCCGCGCGCGCGAAGCATTCGGCGGCAAGAAGGCGCTTTTCGACCGTCTTTCAGGAGTGTTCGACAATGCCGGGATCGCCCGTCGTCACATCGTCGCTCCGCAGGACTGGTACATGTCAGCTCACGGCTGGCATGCTCGCAACGCACTCTATCTTGAAGCTGCGGAGCAGCTGTTCATCGACGCGGCCACTTCGGCCATCGAAAAAGCCGGCCTCAAACCACATGAGATTGATGGTGTCGTAACCGTATCGACGACCGGGATTGCGACTCCGAGCCTGGAGGCGCGCTGCGCCAAACGCGTCGGCTTCCGCGACAACATCCGGCGAGTTCCGGTGTTCGGACTCGGCTGCGCAGGCGGGGTCAACGGTCTGTCGACCGCGTCTCGTCTCGCCCTTGCCGATCCCGGCAGCGTCTGGCTGTTCGTCACGGTCGAGACCTGCTCGATCTCAATCCAGCTCAATAGCGATGACCCCGCCGCCATTGTCGCCACGGCCCTGTTCGGCGACGGCGCCGCCGCCGCGATCGTGACGAGCGGACTCCACAGCCTCGCGCGAATCACCGGGTCGGCCGAAAAGCAGTGGCCCGATACGCTACGGATCATGGGCTGGGACGTCGACGACTCGGGCCTTTCGGTCGTCTTCGACCGGGCGATCCCGCCATTCGTCGAGGCAGAGCTCGCGGGCGCCGTCGGTGAGATGTGCGCCGAGCTCGGCACCAACCGCGATGAAATCGACCGGTTCTGCTGCCACCCCGGCGGCGTAAAGGTGATCGATGCGATCGAAGGCGCGCTTGATCTCAACCAGGGCGAGCTCAACCTCGAGCGCGAGGTCCTCAACGACTATGGCAACATGAGCGCGCCTACCGTGCTGTTCGTCCTCGATCGGCTGCTCCAGCGCGGACTTCCCGACAAGGTGATGATGACCGCTTTTGGTCCTGGATTTACCTGCGCCGGGATGATGCTCGAAGCGGTTTGACGCTCAACCTCATCATTCTCGCGCTCGTCACGCTGGGGCGCCTGGCTGAGCTTCGGCTGGCGAAGAGAAATACGGCGCGCCTGCTGGCTCGGGGTGCGCGCGAGCATGCGGCCGGGCATTACCCGCTGATCGTTGCGCTGCACCTGCTCTGGCTTGCGAGCCTCTGGTGGCTGGCGCCAAGGCAACCGATCGATGGGTTCTGGCTTGGCCTGTTCGTGCTCATCGAGATCTCGCGCATCTGGGTGCTCACGTCTCTTGGGCCGCGGTGGACGACGCGAATTATCGTTCTTCCGGGCGCCCCGCTGGTGCGCCGAGGGCCCTATCGATTCGTGAATCACCCCAATTACGCAGTGGTCGTCGCCGAGATTGCAGTGCTCCCGCTGGTCTTTGGTCTCTGGCGCGTCGCCTTGGTGTTCAGCGCGCTGAACGCCATCCTGCTGTGGCTGCGCATTCGGGAGGAGAACCGCGCACTTAGTGCTTGTCGGCTTCAATAAGCCGGTAGAGGGTTCCGTCGGTCAGGGTCATCCTCCCGCTTAGGTGCGCACCTTTGACGCTTAGCTGCAGTCGCCCTCGCGACTGCCCGCCACTCATGATTAGGCCGTCTAGCTCGGATCCTGTCGCGTCAAGACCAACATCGATCGCGCCCATGAAGACCTGCTGGGGGGCGACAAGCTTGTAAGCATCGATTCGGTAGCGGCGTTGCAGTGTGGAGCTGAAACGGTACAGCACATGTTCGTCGTGGCATGGTGATGGCTTCACCTGGCAGAGCGAACTGCCCTCCCACGTGCCGACGATCGGGTCAGCCGAAGCGGCTTTGAGAAGGAGCGCAAAAGCAATCATTGCGCTTATTCTAGGACCGGGACATCCGCCTTGCCACTCTGCGTGGCTCAGCCTATATCGCGGCTCTCTCCTCGACATCGTCAGATGCCCGAGGCTGGGGCCCCACGGCTCCGGTCCGAGAGGCGTTTGGTTTCCAGCAGGTGCGTGAATGACCGATATCGCAACGATTGCGAGAGACATTGAGCCCGAGGTGAGGAGCCTCGGCTTTGATCTCGTGCGCGTGGCGATGATCGGAGGTGCATCCGACCCGACGCTCCAGGTGATGGCCGAGCGGCCCGACACTCGTCAGCTTGATCTTTCCGACTGCGAGACGATCTCGCGGCGGCTATCCGAATGGCTCGACAGCAACGACCCGATCGAGGGCAGCTACCGTCTCGAAGTCAGCTCACCCGGCATCGACCGCCCGCTCACCCGCCTCAAGGATTACACCGACTGGGCCGGCTACGATGCCCGAATCACGCTCAAGGATCCGCAAGGCGGCCGGAAGCAATTTTCCGGTACGCTCGAAGGAATTGACGCCGGCAATGTGAGGCTCACCGACAAGGCCGGCGAGCATCACGTCCTGCCTTTTTCCGACATCTCGTCGGCCAAGCTGCTCTTGACCGACAAGCTCATCAACGCCACCGCGCCGCTCAGCACTGAAGGCGCTGATTCAATTCAGACCATAGAGGAATAACGTACATGGCCACCGCACCCGCTGCCGTCAGCGCCAACAAGGCCGAGCTGCTTGCGATCGCCGACGCGGTCGCGCGCGAGAAGCTGATCGACAAGGGCATCGTCATCGAGGCGATGGAGGATGCGATCCAGCGCGCCGCTCGGGCCCGCTATGGCGCCGAGAATGATATTCGTGCAAAGCTTGACCCCACGACGGGCGACCTTCGCTTGTGGCGCGTACTGGAAGTCGTCGAAGAGCCCGAGGATCATTTCAAGCAGATCGACCAAAAGGGCGCACAGAAACTGCAGAAGGGCGCATCGATCGGCGACTTCATCGTCGATCCGCTTCCGCCGATCGAGTTCGGCAGGATCGCTGCCCAGGCCGCCAAGCAGGTCATCTTCCAGAAGGTCCGCGATGCCGAGCGCGAGCGCCAGCATGAAGAGTTCAAGGACCGCGTCGGCGAGGTCATCACTGGCGTGGTCAAGCGCGTCGAGTTCGGCCACATCGTGGTCGATCTGGGCCGCGCCGAGGGTGTGATCCGCCGCGACCAGCAGATCCCGCGCGAAATGGTCCGCGTCGGTGACCGAATCCGGTCGCTGATCATGTCGGTCCGCCGCGAAGCCCGCGGCCCGCAAATCTTCCTCTCCCGAGCGCACCCAGATTTCATGAAGAAGCTGTTCGCGCAGGAAGTGCCCGAGATCTACGACGGAATCATCGAAATCAAGGCCGCGGCCCGCGACCCGGGCAGCCGCGCCAAGATCGGAGTCATCAGTCACGACAGCTCGATCGATCCGGTCGGCGCCTGCGTCGGCATGAAGGGCAGCCGCGTCCAGGCTGTGGTTCAGGAACTTCAGGGCGAAAAGATCGACATCATTCCCTGGTCGCAGGATCTCGCCACCTTCGTCGTCAACGCACTCCAGCCGGCGACCGTCAGCCGGGTCGTCATCGATGAGGAAGAGAGCCGGATCGAGGTCGTGGTTCCAGATGACCAGCTCAGCCTCGCTATCGGCCGCCGCGGCCAGAACGTCCGTCTCGCCAGCCAGCTGACCCTCAGCCAGATCGATATCCTTACCGAGGCCGATGCCAGCGAGAAGCGCCAGCGTGAGTTCGTCGAGCGCTCATCCTTGTTCCAGAACGAGCTCGATGTCGACGAGACCCTGTCGCAGCTCCTCGTCGCCGAAGGCTTCACTAGCCTCGAAGAGGTCGCTTATGTCCAGGTCGAGGAAATCGCTTCGATCGAGGGCCTCGACGACGACATCGCGTCCGAATTGCAGAGCCGCGCGACCGAGGCGTTGGAGCGGCGCGAAGCCGCGTCACGCGAGGAGCGCCGAGCGCTGGGCGTCTCCGACGAGCTGGCCGAAATGCCGCACTTGACCGAGCAGATGCTGGTCACGCTCGGCAAGGCAAACATCAAGACGCTCGACGATCTCGCCGACCTTGCGACGGACGAGCTTGTGCAGAAGAAGAGGCCCGAGCAGCGCCGCCAGCGTGAGCCAAGCAATCGTCCCGAGGACAAGGGTGGAATTCTCGCCGAATATGGCTTGAGCGACGAGCAGGGCAACGAAATCATCATGGCCGCCCGTGCTCACTGGTTCGAGAATGAACAGCCCATTCAAACCGAGGAGGCCGCCGATGCGGAATCCCCGGAATGAAGACCTCGCGCTAGCAGAGCTCGAACCGCACGTCGCCGAACGAACGTGCGTCCTCACCCGCCGCAAGGGAAGTCGCGACGAGCTGATCCGCCTCGCGCTGGGGCCCGACGACGGAGTTGCGCCCGATGTTCGTGCCCGAGCGCCGGGCCGCGGCGCATGGATCGGAGTGACCCGCGGCGAGCTCGATGCCGCCAATGGCAAGGGTAAGCTCAAGTCGGCGCTTCAACGCGCATTCAAGACAAAGGACGTTCACGTGCCGGCCGATATCGGTGCGCGCACCGAGGCCGCGCTTCGCCAGGCCGCGCTCGATCGTCTCGGGATGGAGGCGCGCTCCGGCAACCTCATCAACGGCGCTGACAAGGTTGAAAATGCAGCTCGAACGGGAAAGGTCTCGCTCCTTGTCCACGCCGCCGACGCAGGGGACGATGGGCGCAAGAAGCTTGATCAGGCTTGGCGCGCGGGCGGAGGCGGTCCCGAGGGGCTGATTTTCCCGTTGCCGCGCACTATCTTGTCATTGGCACTTGGGCGCGAGAATGTGGTACACGTCGCCCTGACGGATCCCGCCGCCGCTTCGCGTGTCCGGCACGCGATTGCCAGGTGGCGGGCTTTTACTGGCCCCGATCGAGGTCCTGAAGGCGGCAAACCCGCCTTGAGGAGCGGTTCGGCTGAAGAAACTGAGTAAGGAAAAGAATGGCAGACCAGACCGAAAAACCGAAGCTTGGAACCCGGCCGCCGCTGGGCCTCAAGCGCACGGTCGAGACCGGCAAGGTCAAGCAAAGCTTCAGCCACGGCCGCTCCAACACGGTCGTTGTCGAGGTCAAGAAGCGGCGCATCCTCGGTCGTCCTGGCGAGCCGCCGCCCGAGGCGCCCAAGCCCGCCCCCGTAGCGGAGGCGCCAAAGCCGGCTCCAAAGCCTGCTGCGCCCGCTCCTGCTGCACGCAAGCCTTCGCCCCAGGACGACATTGCCGCGCGCAAGGAGATGCAGACGCGCCTCCTTCGCGAAGCCGAGGAATCGCGCCTCGCGTCACTCGAGGAAGCGCGCCGCCGCGACGATCGCAAGCGCACCGAACAAAGCGAGGACGAGCGCCGCCGCGCCGAAGAGAACCGCAAGGCTGAGGAGGCTGCAGCCGAGCATGTGCGGCTGAAGGAAGAGGAAGAGGCTCGCCGCGCGGCCGAAGCCGCCGCAGAGCCGAAGAGTGTTGCTCCGGAAATCGAGGAAGAGGAAGAGGAGCGCACTGTCGCCCGCCGCCCGGGCGGCCACGCGCCGGCGCCCAAACGCCCAGAGCCGGCCCGTCCGAGCCGCGGTCGCGACGAGCACCGTCAGCGGGGCAAGCTCACGGTCAGCCGCGCCCTCAGCGACGAGGACGACAGCCGCGCCCGCTCGCTCGCCGCGCTGCGCCGCGCCCGCGAGAAGGAAAAGCGCCACCATATGGAGGTCGGCCCGTCGTCCAAGCAGGTCCGCGACGTCGTCGTCCCCGAGGCGATCACCGTTCAGGAGCTCGCCAACCGAATGGCCGAACGTGGGGCGGACCTGGTCAAGGCCCTTTTCAAGATGGGCATGCCCGTCACGCTGACACAGACCATCGACCAGGACACAGCCGAGTTGCTCGTCACCGAGTTCGGCCATCGCATCAAGCGTGTCAGCGAAGCCGACGTCGATATCGATACATCGGCCGATGTCGACGCCGCCGAGTCGCTCAAGACGCGTCCGCCGGTCGTCACCATCATGGGCCACGTCGACCATGGCAAGACATCGCTTCTTGATGCGATCCGTGGCGCCGACGTCGTCGCTCACGAAGCGGGCGGAATCACGCAGCATATCGGCGCCTATCAGGTCAGCCTTCCCGACAAGTCGAAAATTACCTTTCTCGATACCCCGGGCCACGAGGCTTTCTCGGAAATGCGCGCCCGCGGTGCCAACGTCACCGACATCGTCGTGCTGGTGGTCGCGGCCGACGATGGCCTGCGTCCGCAGACGATCGAGGCAATCAACCACACTAAGGCCGCCGGCGTCCCGATGATTGTCGCGATCAACAAGATCGACAAGCCGGAAGCCAAGCCGCAAAAGGTTCGCGAGGAGCTGCTGCAGCACGAGGTCATCGTCGAGGACATGGGCGGCGAGGTCCAGGACGTCGAAGTTTCCGCGACCAAGAAGACCAATCTCGACAAGCTCCTGGAGGCAATCCAGCTCCAGTCCGAGATTCTCGAACTGAAAGCCAATCCCGACCGCGCCGCCGAAGGCACGGTCATTGAAGCCAAGCTGGACAAGGGCCGCGGTCCGCTTGCGACCGTGCTTGTCGAGCGCGGCACGCTGCGCGTCGGCGACGTGTTCGTTGCTGGCGCATCTAGCGGCAAGGTCCGGGCGATGATCGACGATCACGGTCGGCAAGTGAAGGAAGCCGGGCCTTCGGTCCCGGTCGAAGTCCTCGGCCTTTCAGTCGTTCCATCCGCAGGCGATCCGTTCACGGTCGTCGAGAATGAGGGGCGCGCCCGCGAAGTCGCGAGCTATCGCCAGGGCGTGCTCGACAAGAAGCGCACCACGTCGGCGCCGATGAGCCTCGAGAACATGTTTGCGAGCCATGCTTCCACGACGAAGGAGCTGCCGCTCGTCGTCAAGACGGACGTGCAGGGCTCGGTCGAGGCAATCGTCCATGCGCTCAACCGCCTGTCGACCGACGAGATCAAGGTCCGCGTCCTTCATTCGGGCGTTGGCGCGATTACAGAGAGTGACGTGACGTTGGCATCCGCGAGCGGCGCGCCGATCATCGGCTTCAACGTTCGCCCCAACGCCAAGGCGCGCGAAGTCGCGGACCGCAACAAGGTCGAGTTCCGCTACTACGACGTCATCTATCACCTCACCGATTGGGTGAAGGGCGCCATGGCAGGCGAGCTCGGCCCCGAGATCATCGAGACGGTCGTCGGCCGCGCCCGAGTCCAGGAGGTCTTCCCGGCTGGCAAGAAGGACAAGGCTGCCGGACTGCTCGTTCTCGAAGGGATCATCCGCAAAGGCCTCAACGCCCGCCTCACCCGCGAGGATGTCATCGTCTCCAAGACGACGATCAGCTCGCTTCGGCGCTTCAAGGACGATGTAGCCGAGGTCACATCGGGCCTCGAGTGCGGGGTGATGCTGGCCGACACCAACGACATCAAGCCGGGTGACAATCTCGAAGTCTTCGAGGTCGAGGAGCGCGCCCGGACGCTGTAGTTTTCGGGGGAGCTAGCCGATGTTGGGACCGCCAACCCCGATCCTTCGCAGCTTCGACGAAAGGCGCGCTAAGCGCTTCTACCTCGACTTTCTGGGCTTCGAATTGCTGTTCGAGGCGCGGCAAGAGCCATGGGCGCCGCTCTACATGGGCGTGAAAAGGGGCGAATGCATGCTTCACCTCTCAGAGCATTATGGCGACGGCACGCCCGGATCGTCGGTGCGGATCCCGGTCGATGACGTGAAGGCCTATATGGCGGAGCTTCGCGCCAAGGAATTCGAGAACTCGCGCCCCGGAGAACCGCAACTCCAGGAATGGGGATCGTGGGAGATCACAATCGCCGACCCCGCGAGCAACCGCCTCACCTTCTACACCGAGGACAAGGCCTGATGCGCCGCACCGAAACCCCCGAAGGCCGCTCGGTCCGACTGCTCCGCGTCGGCGAGCAGGCGCGCCACGTGCTCAGCGAATTGCTCCAGCGCGGTGACGTCCATAACGACGTGCTCCAGACGCACCTCGTCAGCATCACCGAAGTACGCATGTCGGCCGACCTCCGCCACGCGACCGTGTTCGTGAAGCCGCTGCTGGGCCAGGACGAGGAAGCGGTTCTGAAGGCGCTGCGCCAGAACACCGCCTTCCTCCAACGCGAAGTCGCCCACCGAGTCCGCATGACATATGCAGCGAAGCTTAGGTTCGTCGCCGACGAGAGCTTCGACGAAGGCACGCATATCGACCGCCTGCTCCGCTCGGAGAAGGTGGCGCAGGACCTCGATCGGGAATGATCGCGGACGACTGACGCCGGCTTGCGCCTCTACGTGTACATACGGATGGGCAAGGCCCTCGCGCAGGCGCACCTCGACCGCTGGACAACCGACTAGAGAGGCGAGCATGCACAAGCTTCCGATCGTACTGCTCTTGGCCGGCGCGGGCGCGACGTCGCAGCTCGCCATGGCCGCTCAGCCAACGCAAAACACGACCAATCCGCAGCACAAGCAGGTCCAGCACGTACGTGGAGGGGGCAATCCCATAAATGTCAGACCGAACGCAGGCGAACGCCGCATCGTCAACAACAAGGGGAATCCGCCCGCGTCGGTGAGCCCGCAGACCTCCACGCGTCCGGAATTCCGGCAACGTCGCCGGGTTGAAAACGTCGAGCAGCGCCGCACCACGGTCACGCCGCCGATCGAGAACCGGCAGGTCAACCATGTGGTCACTCAGCCGCGCAACATCGAGCGCACGAGGCCGCCGGTCGTAAGCCGGGTCCCGCGCATTGGAACCGAGCCGCCGCTTCGCTCCGAACGGGCGAACAGGCAACGGCCGCAGTGGAACGGGAACTGGCGCAACAATCGCCAATATGACTGGAGCAACTGGCGGCAGCGGAACCGGTCGGTGTTCCACTTGCATGGGTACCGCGATCCGTACGGCTGGGCATACCAGCTGTTCTCGATCGGCTGGCGCCTGTGGCCGCAATATTACTCGAGCAGCTATTGGATCGGCGACCCGTCGATGTATCGCCTTCCGCCGGCCCCGCCGGGCACTCGCTGGATCCGCTATTACAACGACGCGCTGCTCGTCGACGTGTGGACCGGAGAAGTGATCGACGTGATCCCCGATTTCTTCTGGTGAGCTCAACCAGCCTGAATTAAGGCCCTACGTCGTTGAACTGGACCCCTGCCTTCGCGGGGCTAAAACAGCCCCGATGGCAAAGCTCTATTTCTACTACGCGGCGATGAACGCGGGAAAGTCGACCACTCTGCTTCAGGCCGACTTCAACTATCGCGAGCGCGGCATGCAGACGATGTTGTGGACAGCCGCGCATGATGACCGGACCGGAACGGGCACCATCGGGTCGCGGATCGCCCTCTCCGCCCCCGCCCACACCTATGATGAGACCATCGACCTTTATGAGGCGATTGGCGAAGAGCTCAAGAAGCGACCTCTCGACTGCATCCTCGTTGACGAGGCGCAATTCCTTTCGCAGCGGCACGTGCTTCAGTTGTGCGAAGTCGCCGATCAGCTGGGCATCCCGGTGCTCTGCTATGGCCTCAGGACCGACTTCCAGGGCAAGCTCTTCCCCGGCTCGGCGGCGCTTCTCGCGCTCGCCGACTCCCTCGTCGAACTGAAGGCGGTCTGCGAGTGCGGACGCAAGGCGACGATGAACCTTCGCGTCGATGAGGAAGGGCATGCAGTCGCGAGCGGAGACCAGACCGAAATCGGCGGCAACGACCGCTATATTGCGCTTTGCCGCAAGCATTTCTTCGAGCGGCTGCGCGACGGCCACGAACGGCAGCTGAGCCTCGGCCTCGCCCGAAGATAAATGCTCCACGGCTGGATCATCCTCGACAAGCCGGTGGGGCTCGGGTCGACTACTGCGGTGAGCGCCGTCAAGCGGATCCTGCGCCAAGCCGGCGAACCGAAGACAAAGGTGGGCCACGGCGGCACGCTCGACCCGCTCGCGAGCGGCATCCTTCCGATAGCGCTCGGCGAAGCGACCAAGCTCTGCGGCCGGATGCTCGTTTCGACAAAAGCGTATGATTTCACGATTTCGTTCGGCGAGGAGACGGATACGCTCGATGCCGAAGGCGAGATCATCGCCACCAGCGAAGTCCGGCCAACGCCGCAACAGATCGATGCTGTACTTTTGCGTTTCACTGGGGAGATTGAGCAGGTCCCGCCGGCTTTTTCCGCGTTGAAGATCGAGGGAAAGCCGGCCTACGCACGGGCAAGGGCTGGTGAGAAGGTCGAGCTGAGGCCACGCCGCGTGACCATCCACTCGCTTTCAATTCGCAATCCCCGCGAACGGGGCCCAGCCAAAGAACAAGAACAACAACTGGGTGCCGGCTTGCGCGGGAATGACGAAGTGACGCTGTCCGCCACTGTCTCGAAGGGCACCTACATCCGGAGCCTCGCTCGCGACATTGCACATGCGCTTGGAACCGTAGGACGCCTCTCCTATCTAAGGCGCACGCGCGCCGGGCCCTTCTCCCCCGATTCAGCCATTTCGCTGGACTTTCTGGAGGAAGCCGCTAAGGCGCGCCGACTGACGGAGACGGTACTGCCGCTCAATGCGGCGCTGGACGACATCCCGGCCCTCCCCGTCACTCCCGATCAGGCCCGTCTGCTCCGCCATGGACAGATGCTGTTCGGGATCCCCGCAAAGCCGGGGCTGAGCCTTGCGACATCGGAGGGAACTCCAGTCGCTCTGGTCGAAGCCACGGCCGACGGCCTCAAGGTCGTCAGGGGTTTCAACCTTTAAGACGAACAGGAGTGAAACGATGTCGATTACCGTGGAGCGCAAGCAGGCGCTCATCAAGGAACATGCGCGTGGCAAGGACGACACTGGTTCACCCGAAGTCCAGGTCGCGATTTTGACCGAGCGCATCAATAACCTGACCCAGCATTTCAAGAGCCACGCCAAGGACAATCATTCGCGTCGTGGCCTGCTGATGCTCGTCAACCAACGCCGCTCGCTGCTCGATTATCTTCGCCGCAGCGATGAACAGCGCTATACTGACGTGATCGCAAAACTGGGTCTTCGTAAGTAATATCAAGGCAGATCGCGGCCCCTTCGCGGGGCCGCTTCGATATCGACAAGTCCCGCAATTCGGCGGGGTGTTCGAGGGGGCCAAAAGAACGCCCCGAACCGACCGCGAACCGGCTAGTTCGCGAATAGCTGCCCCCACAGGCATCCGGCCGTGGGGTGAAGGAAAGCAAATGTTCAATACCAAAACAGTCGAAATCGAGTGGGGCGGAAAGACCCTAAAGCTCGAAGCGGGCCGAGTTGCCCGCCAGGCCGATGGCGCCGTCTTGGCGACCCTCGGCGAAACCGTGGTTCTGTGCGCGGTCACCGCCGCCAAATCGGTTAAGCCGGGGCAGGATTTCTTCCCCCTGACCGTCCACTACCAGGAAAAATTCTCGGCGGCCGGCCGGATCCCCGGCGGCTTCTTCAAGCGCGAGCGCGGCGCGACCGAAAAGGAAACACTGACCAGCCGCCTGATCGACCGACCGATCCGCCCGCTCTTCCCGGACGGTTTCTACAACGAGCTGCTCGTGATCGCGCAGGTCATGAGCTACGACGGCGAGAACGAGCCCGACATCCTTGCGATGATCGCCGCCTCGGCCGCCCTCACCCTTTCCGGAGTCCCGTTCATGGGACCGATCGGCGCAGCCCGCGTCGGCTTCTCGAATGAGGGTGAGTACATCCTCAACCCGGCGCAGGCGCAGGTCGCCGAAGGCAAGCTAGACCTCGTCGTCGCCGGCACCCGCGGTGCGGTGATGATGGTCGAATCCGAGGCCAAGGAGCTCTCCGAGGACGAGATGCTTGGCGCGGTCATGTTCGCCCACAAGTCGATGCAGCCCGTGATCGAAGCGATCATCAAGCTCGCCGAACAGGCCGCCAAGGAGCCTTGGGAGCTCGCTCCCACCGCCGACAAGGCCGCGATCAAGAAGCAGCTCAAGGAACTCATCGGCGCGGACATCGAAGCCGCTTACCGCCTGACCAACAAGCAGGAGCGCCAAACCGCGCTCGGCGAAGCCCGCACCAAGGCCGCCGAGGCCTTCGCTGAGGCCGACCCGCAGGAGCAGCTCGTCACCATGAAGCTCGTCAAGAGCCTCGAGGCGGACGTCGTTCGCGGCGCGATCCTCAAGGAAGGCCGCCGTATCGACGGCCGAGACACCAAGACCGTGCGCCCGATCGAGGCGATTGTCGGCTTCCTTCCGCGCACTCACGGATCGGCGCTATTCACCCGCGGCGAGACGCAGGCCATTTGCACCACCACGCTAGGCACCAAGGAAGCCGAGCAGATGATCGACGGTCTGGAGGGCCTCTCCTACCAGCGCTTCATGCTGCACTACAACTTCCCGCCCTATTCGGTCGGCGAAGTGGGCCGCTTCGGCGCTCCGGGACGGCGTGAGGTCGGCCACGGCAAGCTCGCGTGGCGCGCGCTTCACCCGATGCTGCCGAGCGTGGAAGAGTTCCCCTATACTGTCCGCGTTTTGTCCGACATCACCGAGTCCAATGGCTCGAGCTCGATGGCCACGGTGTGCGGCGGCTCGCTGTCGATGATGGACGCGGGTGTTCCGCTGAAGCGCCCTGTTTCAGGAATCGCAATGGGCCTGATCCTCGAGGGCAAGGACTATGCGGTGATCAGCGACATCCTCGGCGACGAAGACCATCTTGGTGACATGGATTTCAAAGTTGCCGGCACCAGCGAGGGCATCACCTCGCTCCAGATGGACATCAAGATCGCCGGCATCACCGAGGAGATCATGCACACCGCCCTTAGCCAGGCTAAGGAGGGCCGCGCCCACATTCTCGGCGAGATGGCCAAGGCTCTCGGCGAATCCCGCCACGAGCTCAGCGCCCACGCGCCGCGGATCGAGACGATGCAGATCCCGAAGGACAAGATCCGCGAGGTCATCGGGACCGGCGGCAAGGTGATCCGCGAGATCGTCGCCACGACCGGCGCCAAGGTCGACATCGACGACGAGGGAGTGATCAAGATTGCTTCCTCCGACGTTGCGCAGATCGAGGCTGCCCGCGATTGGATCCGCGGCATCGTCGCGGAGCCGGAAGTCGGCACCGTCTACACCGGCAAGGTTGCCAGCATCGTCGATTTCGGCGCGTTCGTGACCTTCATGCCCGGCAAGGACGGTCTGGTCCACGTCTCCGAGATCAAGAACGAGCGGGTCGAGAACGTTCGCGACGTCTTGAGCGAAGGCCAGGAGGTCAAGGTCAAGCTGCTCGAAGTCGATCAGCGCGGCAAGGTCCGTCTATCGATGCGTCTGGTCGACCAGGAGACGGGCGAGGAGCTGCCCGACACTCGCCCGCCGCGCGAGCCGCGCGAGGACCGAGGTCCGCGCGGTGATCGCGGTGATCGTGGTCGCCACGGCCGCGACCGTGACCGTGGTGGACGCGGCGATCGTGGCCCGCGCCGCGACCATGGCGAGCGTGACCAGGGCCCACGCGGTGACCGAGGCGACCGCGGTCCCCGTCGTGATCGTGAACCTCGCGAGGGCGGCGAAGGGCGCGAGCCCGAGTTCTCGCCAGCGTTCCTGACGGGCGAAAACAAAGACTGAGCATTACGAACAGGTCGAGTCCCGGTCCTGGCAATGCGAAGGCCTCGCGAGCAATCGCGAGGCCTTTTCTTTTCTCGGCGCCCGTCTTGTCAATTGTTACGGAGACGTTACAAGCCTGCCGCCGGATCGAGCGGGCGGGAAAGCCGGCGCTCGGGGCACTCCGACAATGGGAAGGCCCGTTTCAGTTGCCCCTGAGCGGGCCTTCTTCGCCGTTATTCACCACGAGCAGAACGTCGCAGGGGCTCATCCTTTCTCAGCTGCAGCGCCAGGCAATCGCCCGCATTTGGCCCACCCAGCTCTTCGAAGACGATTCCCCGCTCATCATCCTTTACCCAGGCAACGCGGGCCAGGATCACCAATTCGTTGGTGCGAAGCAACATCTCCTCGCCCGCTTGGGGAAGGCTGCGACCGACCAGTTTTGCGCCGTCGGGACAAATGTCCTCGACCAGCACGGACTTCGATCCATGAAGGGTGACGGCAGATCCGAGTACGCCGATCTGCCGTCTTGCGGCCCGGCGGCGACCGGTCGGGCCATCAATTCTCTTGCCGAAACTCAACACGCAAGCTCCTTGACCGCTGCTAACGAAAGATAAGTGCACGCACCGCCGAGTGGTTCAACGGCGACCTTCCGGCTGTTCGATTGTGGGACGATCGCGACCTGCCGCATCGCAGCTCGCGCCAGCAAGGACGGCGTCCCGGACCGGAGGCAAGCTTAAGTGAGAAAGTAGATCTTAAGCGCATCGACCTACGACGAGTGCGTCGAACCGGAGGGCTGGGGAATGTTATCGTATCAGGAGATTGCTTCCCCCATCAGAAGTGCTGTCGACGATTTGCCATCTGCGGTTCTCAAGCGCTCGGGTTCAATTTTCTATTCGGGTAAGGAGGCGTTCGTCGGCCGCAAGACGCTCTACGTCCTCGGGCTGAACCCAGGCGGCACTCCCGCGGAGGTGCCAACCAGGACCATCGCCGACTCAATCAATAAGTTTAAGCGGTGCGGCGAACCGTGGTCGGAATATTTGGAGTCCTGGGAAGATGCGGCTCCGGGAACTTGGGGACTCCAGCCCCGAATCCTGCACATGCTCCATCTTCTCGGACTAGATCCGCGAGCGGTCCCCTCAAGCAACGTGGTCTTTGTTCAGTCCAGAGGAGAGAAGGAACTTGGATTGGAAAAGGCCGAGCTGTTGAACGCATGCTGGCCGCTTCACCAAGCGGTCATCGACAATCTCAACATCCGGACAATTCTGTGCTTCGGCAGCACTGCCGGAGCCTGGGTGCGAGGCCGGCTTGGTGCACATGAACTAGTCGACCGCTTCACAGAGACAAACAATCGCGGTTGGACGAGCAGAACACACCGCAACGAGCATGGTCTTCAGGTCGTTACTGTCACGCATCCAAGTCGCGTCGACTGGAAAAATCCTGAGGCTGATCCCACGCCCTTGGTCGGACGAGCAATCGCCCGAGTTTGATCGCGCACCATGCCCTTTCTGGCACGTCGAAGCTAAAATTCCGACCGACCGATTACGCATAAAAGCTCCATTACTGGCCGTCAGACTGTCTGGCTGATAACTGACGATCTGCGTTCAGTGCGCGGGCCGGGCAAGCCGCCGTTCGTCAGATTGCGGCTTCATGACCAAAAGCTCACCGATTATGCGATATTTGTGCGATCAGGGATTGCACGCGCCTTCGCGCAGAAACTTCAAGCGCTTCACGAGAGCATCGTTCATCGCCTCGTAGGCAAGCCTTTGCTGTTCGATGCGCCTCCGTCCCCAAAATAGAGGGAGAAGGCCGGAGAGTCGCTCGCCGTGCTGCATGTCAGTTACTTGCCCGCTGCCGCTGAGCTCGAAGTAATGCTCGCCACGGAACAGCAGCGGTACCCTACCGACCCACTCCAGCCGGATTGGCGCCTCTGCGGCAACGACTTTGACATATTGCGTGATCGTTCGGCCTGGATGGCCGGGATCGATGAAAGTCATGCGCACTCGAGCTCCGCTCGCGGCAGCTCCATCAGCGGCAACGTTGAGCGGATTCCAATCGCGGTAAGCCCCAAAGTCGGTCAGCACGGACCAGACCTTGTCGCATGCGAAAGGCAGCACGGCTCGAGTGACAATCTCTCGCATCATTCTGCTACTAACCGAGATACGACCGAAAGAGCAGCCAGTGCCGCCGCAACGCCAAAAAATGCAAGGATCAAGGTCAGTGGAAGTTCGACGCGGAAAAGCCGCCAATCCAGCTGGAGGGCGGCTTCGAAAACCAGGCGGCGGCAAGAGGAAGTTGAAGATGAGCTCACGCGACAGCGGGGTATCCGGAGTGATCGGCAGTAATGCGATGAGGAATCGGGCGACGACAAGTCAAACGATTTAAGGCAGTCCCAACCGGTAGGAGAGCATCGCAATCAGGCATGCGACGAGGAGCAGCAGCATCCCAATCGCAACTAGAGAGCGGTTAGTCATTCCCCGCGCCTAGGGCGTGCCGAGGTTCGTTCGCCAGAAGGTTCGAGAAGCCTTTGACCCTAGACCCATCTTCACCTTCGATTGGCGTGGAATCAGATTAACCACCTGCCCGAAGTCCGTTGCCATTGCGGGGCGTGGCTCATTAAGGGGTGTGGGGGTGCCGAGGACCGGATCGAAACCGAACCCGTGAACAGATCGGATGAAAGCATCTTGCGCTTCATTAGGGCGAGCTTCCCCTCCGTCTGGGCTTTGGAACTGCTACTCACGCTGAAACGTGAGCCC
>JANWLR010000079.1 GCA_025450755.1 Sphingomicrobium sp.
CGTCGCATTCAACACCGCGGTGAGCTTCGTCACGAACACCAACTGGCAAAGCTATGGCGGGGAAACGACGATGTCGAACTTCACCCAGATGACGGCGCTCGCTGTCCACAATTTCCTTTCCGCCGCCACCGGTATCGCGATCGCCTTTGCTCTGATCCGCGGCTTTGCTCGGCGCGAGACGAACGGGATCGGCAACTTCTGGGCCGACCTCACAAGGATTACGCTCTACATCCTTCTACCGATCAGCGTGATCTATGCGCTCGTTCTCGTCGGCTTGGGCATTCCCCAGACGCTCGCCGGATCAGTCGACGTGACGACTGTGGAGGGCGCTAAGCAGGTCATCGCGCTTGGGCCGGTGGCCTCGCAGGTCGCGATCAAGATGCTCGGCACGAACGGCGGCGGCTTCTTCAACGCCAATGCGGCGCACCCATTCGAGAACCCGAACGATCTGTCGAACTTCATCCAGATGCTTTCGATCTTCTCACTCGGGGCCGGGCTGACCTGGACGTTCGGCAAGGCCGTCGGAAACACCAAGCAGGGCTGGGCAATCCTCGCAGCGATGATGATACTGATGGGTGTCGGAGTAACCACCGCCTACGTCGCTGAGAGCGCCGGCAATCCGATCCATCATGCGATGGGTGTCGATGCCTCGATGGGCAACATGGAAGGCAAGGAAGTGCGCTTCGGCACCGCTGCCTCGGCACTGTTCGCAACGGTGACCACGGATGCTTCATGCGGCGCCGTCAATTCGATGCACGACAGCTTCACTCCGATTGGCGGTCTCGTGCCGCTGTTCAACATCGAGCTCGGCGAGATCATCATCGGCGGCGTCGGGTCGGGCCTTTACGGCTTCCTCCTGTTCGCCATCCTTTCGATCTTCGTCGCAGGGCTAATGGTCGGGCGCACGCCCGAATATATCGGCAAGAAGATCGAGAGCCGCGAGGTCAAGCTCGCGGTGCTGGCAATCGCGGTCCTGCCGCTGATGATCCTCGGCTTCGCCGCGCTTGCGTCGGTGCTGCCCGACGGGCTCGCAGGGCCGCTCAACAAAGGTCCGCACGGCTATAGCGAGATTCTCTACGCCTTCTCGTCCGCCACTGGGAACAACGGCTCTGCCTTCGCGGGACTCACCGCCAGCAATGATTTCTATTCGCTGACGCTCGGTATCGCGATGTTCGTCGGGCGCTTCTTCATGATCATCCCGGCGCTCGCGATCGCCGGTTCCCTGGCTTCCAAGAAGGTCCATCCGGAAGGACCCGGCTCCTTCCCGACTACCGGGGGCCTCTGGGTTGGACTGCTCGTCGGCCTGATCCTGATCATCGGCGGCCTTACTTTCCTGCCGAGCCTCGCGCTTGGTCCCGCGGCGGACCAGCTCGCGATGCTCCACGGCCAGCTCTTCTAAGGACGGACAAGATGTCCAGGCATGAACGCAAACAGCTTTCGATCTTCAGCGCGGAGCTGATCGGTCCCGCGATCGGCGAAGCCTTCAAGAAGCTCGACCCGCGAGTGCTGATCAAAAACCCGGTGATGTTCACCACCGGCGTCATTGCCTTGTTGCTGACGGTGCTGGCGGTAGCCGGCGCCTGGGCGGCGCCGCTCGGCTTCCAGCTCCAGCTCGTCTTCTGGCTGTGGCTCACGGTGCTCTTCGGCAACTTCGCGGAGGCGTTGGCCGAAGGTCGTGGTAAGGCTCAGGCGGCTTCGCTGCGAGACACCAAGTCGCAGCTCACCGCCAAGCGGGTGAAGGGCAGCAAGACTGAAGTGGTACCAGCGGCGCAGCTGCGTGCCGCCGATGTCGTGCTGGTCGAGATCAACGACCTCATCCCCGCCGATGGCGAGGTGATCGAAGGCGTTGCGTCGGTCAACGAGGCCGCGATTACGGGAGAATCTGCACCCGTCATTCGCGAAGGCGGCGGCGATCGCTCGGCGGTTACCGCGGGCACGCGCGTCATTTCGGACTGGATCCGCGTGCGGATCACGCAGGAGCCAGGTCAGGGTTTCCTCGATCGCATGATCGCATTGGTCGAAGGAGCCGAGCGGCAAAAGACCCCGAACGAGATCGCGCTGACCATCCTGCTTGTGGGTTTGACGATCATTTTCCTCATCGCGGTCGCGACCATTCCCGGATTCGCAAAATATGCGGGCGGCGAGATTCCCGTGCCGCTGCTCGCGGCGCTCCTCATCACGCTCATCCCGACGACGATCGCGGCGCTGCTATCGGCGATCGGCATTGCCGGAATGGACCGGCTGGTGCGCTTCAACGTGCTGGCCAAATCGGGCCGCGCAGTCGAGGCCGCCGGCGACATCGACGTGATGCTGCTCGACAAGACTGGCACCGTCACAATCGGCGACCGCCATGCGACCGAGTTCAAGCCGCTTTCGGGCGTCAGTGAACAGGAACTGGCGGAAGCGGCCTATCTCTCTAGCCTCGCCGACGAAACGCCAGAAGGCCGGTCGATCGTCGCGCTTGCGCGCGAGAAATATGCTGTTGCCGACAGTGGCATGCCGATGAACGCCGAGGTGATTCCGTTCACGGCCCAGACCCGCATCTCGGGCCTCAAGACAGCAAATACGCTAATCCAGAAAGGGGCGGTCGATTCCATTCTGAAAGCGACTGGAGGCAATTCCGCGCGCCCCAATCTCGTGGAGCTCCAGTCACTATCGGATGAGATCGCCCGCTCCGGGGGCACGCCGTTGGCAGTTGCGCGCAATGGGCAACTCCTCGGCGTGCTCCAACTCAAGGACATTCTGAAGGCGGGCATGCGCGAACGCTTCGCCCACCTTCGGCGGATGGGCATCCGCACGATCATGATCACCGGCGACAATCCGCTGACCGCGGCGTCGATTGCTGCCGAGGCGGGCATCGACGATTTCCTCGCCGAGGCGACTCCAGAGGATAAGCTTGCGCTGATCCGGCGCGAGCAGACCGGCGGCCGGCTGATCGCCATGTGCGGCGACGGCACCAACGATGCGCCGGCGCTCGCGCAGGCAGACGTTGGCCTAACCATGAACACCGGCACTCAGGCCGCCCGCGAGGCCGGCAACATGGTCGACCTCGACAGCGACCCGACCAAGCTGATCGAGGTGGTCGGACTGGGCAAGCAACTGCTCATGACCCGGGGGGCGCTGACGACCTTCTCGGTCGCAAACGACGTCGCCAAATATTTCGCCATCATTCCTGCGATCTTCGTCGTGCTTTACCCCGAACTCGCGGTGCTGAACGTCATGCATCTGCATAGCTCTACGAGCGCGATTCTGTCCGCGATCATCTTCAACGCGCTTGTTATTCCCGCCCTCGTCCCTCTTGCGCTTAAGGGCGTGAAATACCGGCCCGCGCCAGCCGGCGAGATCCTGCGGCGCAACCTCGCGATCTACGGCGTCGGCGGGATCATTGCTCCGTTCATCGGCATCAAGCTGATCGACATGCTGGTAACCGGCCTCAATCTGGCCTGAAGGAAATAGTCATGGGCACCGATATCAAGTCCGCAATCCGACCCGCGATCGTCATCCTTCTGCTGTTCACGGTCATCACCGGCTTAATCTATCCGCTGGCGATCACGGTCATAGCCCAGCTTATTTTCCCGAATCAGGCGAACGGCAGCCTCGTTCGCGACGGAAATCGCGTCATCGGCTCGGAGCTCATTGGCCAGAATTTCGCCAGGCCGGAATATTTCCACCCGCGGCCCTCGGCCGCGGGCAAGGGCTACGACGCTTCGGCCTCCTCAGGCTCAAACCTGGGCCCAACGTCGAAGCAGCTTGCCGACAACATCAAAAGTGGCGTCGACCAGGCTCGTGCGGACGGCGTGAAGGGCACCCTCCCGGCCGACATGGTAACCGCATCCGGGTCCGGTCTCGACCCGGACATCTCCCCGGCGAACGCCTTCGCACAGGTGCTCCGCGTCGCCAAAACTCGCGGCATGCCTGAAGCGCAGGTCCGCGCCCTAGTGGAGCATTCGATCGCCGGCCCGACACTCGGCTTCATGGGCGAAGCGCACGTCAACGTCCTCGCCCTCAATCGACAACTGGATGCCTTGGGCGCAAAATCGACGAAGTGAACGCCGATCCCGACCGACCTTCGCCCGAGGCACTCCTTCGCGAAGCCGCCCAGGAGGGCCGTGGCCGCCTGAAGATTTTCCTCGGCGCGGCCCCCGGCGTCGGCAAGACCTACGAAATGCTGACCGAAGGCGCGGCGCGCAAGAAGGCCGGCATCGACGTGGTGATCGGCGTCGTTGAGACTCACGGCCGCGCCGAGACGCAGGCGCTGGTCGAGGGCATGTCGGTCATGCCCCGCAAGCAGGTCCAATATCAGGGCCGCACCTTATCCGAGATGGACGTTGACGCGATCCTCGAACGCAGACCGCAGCTCGCGCTTGTGGACGAGCTCGCCCACACCAACGCGCCCGGGTGCCGGCACTCGAAGCGTTGGCAGGACGTCGAGGAACTGCTCGCGGCCGGAATCGACGTCTTCTCGACCGTCAACGTCCAGCACGTCGAAAGCCTAAACGACGTCGTCGCCTCCTTTACGAAGGTTCGCGTCCGCGAGACGGTGCCCGATCACATCGTCGAAGAAGCCGAGCTGGAGGTCGTGGACATTCCTCCGGACGAGCTGATCGAGCGTCTGAAGGAAGGAAAAGTCTACATTCCCGAGGAGGCGACGCGGGCGCTCGGGCATTTCTTTTCCAAGTCAAACCTGTCGGCGCTCCGTGAACTCGCACTCCGGCGCGCGGCCCAAGCCGTCGACACACAGATGCTCGACTACGTCCGGGCGCATGCGCTCGCCGGCAATTGGGCAGCAGGCGAGCGGATCGTCGTTGCAGTCAGCGAGCTACCCGGCTCCAAGACCCTGATCCGCGCCGCCAAGCGCCTTGCCGACGCGCAGGGGGCGCCCTGGGCCGCAGTTTACATCGAAACGCCGCGATCGCTCAGCTTTACGCCAGAGCAGCGACAGCAGGTTGCAGAAAACATGCAGCTGGCAGCGCAGCTCGGTGCGAATGTCGCGAGCGTCGCGGGACCAAACGTTGTCGAACCGCTGAAGGCGTTTCTCGATGACGTTCGTGCAACGCAGCTCGTCGTCGGGAAATCCGCTCGATCGAAGTGGTTTGAGCTTCGCCACGGTTCAGTGGTCGACCACCTGGTTCGAGAGACACCCGGTGTGGCAGTCCATGTCCTTCCGCACGAGCATGGTGATCGAGCCCAGGCCGATAGACAGGGGGTGCGGGCCCGCGGTCGCTGGGGGTCGCCAGCTGGCTACATTATCTCCGTCCTGCTCGTCGCGGGCTTCACGGCGATCGCCGTCGCCGTCCACGCCTTTGGGGGCCTTGCTAATGTCGCGCTCGTCTACCTCATTCCGGTGCTCGCTTCCGCGAGCCTATATGGGATGCGGACCGGCGTCTTCACGGGCATCGTTTCAGCGCTCTTGTACAACTTCTTCTTCCTACCGCCGATCTACACGTTCACGATCCGGGATCCCGAGAACGTACTCACGGTCGCCGTGTTCATCGTCGTTGCGATCGTCACGAGCCAGCTGGCGTCTCGCGTAAGAGTGCAGGCCAACCTCGCCGAGCGAAGCTCGGGCCAGAATGCTGCGCTCGCCAGCTTCGCAAGGATGCTCGCGAGCCTTAGCTCACGCCAGGAACTTGGACAGACACTCTGCGGGGAAGTTGCGGGCCAGTTCGACGTCGATGCAGTCCTGATGCTTCCAAACGAAAACGCAAAGTTGGAGCTAACTTCCGCTGTCCCGCCACAAAGTGTTCTCGGACCGATCGATACCGCGGCGGCGGAATGGGGCTTCGAGCACAAGGAAGCGACGGGCCGGGGCTCGAACACACTCGCCGCGTCGGAATGGCTCTTCCAGCCATTGCTTGCGGGCGGCGAAGCGCTCGGCGTCCTCGGCGTCGCAAAGAAGGATGGCAGCGAGCCTGTGCGACCGGATCGGCTGCCATTCCTGATGAGCTTCATCGATCAGGCGGCGCTTGCGCTCGAACGAGTGACGCTGACCGAACAGATGAGCACCGTCGCCCAGCTTCGCGAGCGCGACCGCCTGCGGGGCGCTCTCCTCTCGTCCGTCAGCCATGACCTTCGGACTCCGCTTACGGCGATCATCGCCGCAACCCATGAACTCAAGAGAGCGAAGGAGGGCGCCGATCCCAAGCTTTTGGCCGACATCGAAAATGAAAGTGAGCGGCTCAATCGGTTCGTCAACAACATGCTCGACATGGTGCGCGTCGAGACTGGCGGACTCCAGCTGAACCTGCAGCCCCTCGATTTGACGGAAGCGGTGGCGGGAGCTGCAGACCAGCTGAAGCGCGAACTCAAGGGACATCCAATCCGGCTCGATGTCCCACCCGACCTGCCGCTTGTCCGAGTAGACCCGCAGCTGTTCCATCAGTGCCTCGTGAACCTGCTGGAAAATGCAGCCAAGTTCTCGGGCGAAAAGGCGCCCATCTCGGTCGCCGCCCGTCGGGAGCGCGAGGGGATCAGCCTCTCCGTGATCGACGAGGGCCCAGGCCTGCCGCCCGGCGAGGAAGGCCGAGTCTTCGAGACGTTCGTTCGAGTTGAAGGGTCCGACCGCAAAGGAGGCACCGGCCTGGGACTGGCGATCGTCAAGGGCTTCGTCGAGGCGATGGGGCTGCAGGTCAGCGCCCGCAACAATGACGGGGGACCAGGCGCCTGCTTCACCGTCCGCTTTCCCGAAAAGACTTTGGTGCGCGAAACGGCGATCTCCGAATGAAGGGCCCGAAGATCGTCGTTGTCGATGACGAAGCGGCGATCCGGCGGCTGCTCAGAGCTGCGCTGGAGCGGGCACGCTATTGCGTCATCGAGGCGAGCAGCGCGCGCGAGGCGCTGAATGCCATGGACATCGACCGCCCCGAGGCCGTTCTGCTCGACCTCGGACTGCCCGACCGGGAAGGCCTTGAACTAGTTCCCCTGATCGCCAAGACAGGCGCGGCGTTGCTGGTCATTTCCGCCCGCGAGGCAACGGCGGAGAAAATAGCTGCGCTCGATCTCGGCGCGGATGATTACGTGACCAAGCCGTTCGACACCGACGAGGTGCTTGCCCGCCTTCGTCGAGCGCTTCGCCAGCGGATTAGCGCCGACGGCAACGGTGCTATCAGTATCGAGGGGCTCGAGATTGACCTCCTTGCCCGCCGCGTGAGGCGGGACGGCCAAGACATTCGTCTGTCACCGAAAGAATTCGGCGTGCTCGCTGAACTGGCGAGACATCCTGGCCGGGTGCTTACCCATGCCCAGCTTCTCCGCGCCGTCTGGGGACCTGCCTATGAGTATCACGTCGAATATTTGAGGGTAACGGCAAGGGGGTTGCGGACCAAGATTGAGCAGGATCCAGCTCAGCCTCGCATCATCAAAACCGAGCCGGCTGTGGGTTACCGACTAGCTGATCCCGATAGCTGATTTCGCCGAATGCCAATGTGCGCAATGGGTCGATGGCAGACCTAAGGCTCTAATGTCGCAAATCAGGCGCTCCCTTTGCGGTTCGCGTTCCCAACGAGGCTAGCGTTGCCGCTCGCGGCGAGTGAGCGGATGCGCGCGCATTGGAACCAGTGCGTCAGCATCAGCAAGCTTGTGGCCGCGAGCGTTCCCGCCAACGGCGCATTGCCGGTCACTGCGCGGCTGCAGTTTCTTGACAATTGTCAGTTCGGCACTGGCACGTTCCGGCCGTAGGAACGAACCTTGCGGCAGCGGCGTTGCCGTGCCTGTCGCCTTTAGCGACGGGTACTTCTCCGTTTTTGCTAAGTCTCCGCTCAAGGATCGTAGATGGCGAAAGGTCCGGGCCATAAGGTCAACCGACGCGAGCTTCTCGCACTGAGTGCCGCGATCGGAACGGCAGGCGCGGCCGAGGCGCTATCGCGGCACGACGGCCTGTTGGGAGGTCCAAGCCGGAGGTACACAAACACGCTTCCCTGGGAGGATGGACTAACCGATGCACCCGACGCCGCAGATGCGGGAGGCTGGCATTATCTGAACGATGGCGAAGTCGGCTTCCTAACCGCCGCGGTCGATCGGCTCATTCCGCCGGACCCGACGGGCCCGAGCGCCTCCGAAGCAGGTGTGGTTGTCTTCCTCGACCGTCAGCTTGCCGGGGATTACGGCAATGGAGCGCACTTTTTTCTTGAAGGTCCATGGCAAGAGGGGACCGAAAGCCAAGGGTATCAGAGTCGCTTCACTCCCGCGCAATTCTATCGGCATTCGATCACGGCAATCGAGCAGGCGGTCGGCCGAAGCGAGAAGGGCAAGGCATTCAAGGACGTCCCAGCCGACAAGCAGGACGCGCTGCTGAAGCAGATGGAATCGGGCGATCTAAAGCTCGAGGGTCCAATCACCTCCAAGGCCTTCTTCACGATGTTCCTGCAAAACGTGCTCGAGGGCTATTTTTCGGACCCGATCTATGGCGGCAACAAGGATGGCGCCGCATGGAAGATGATCGGCTTCCCGGGCGCACATTATGATTATTCGGAGTGGGTGACCGCCTATAACAAGCCGGTCCCCGGCGAGCCCGTCGGGCTGCGCGGCAGGCCGGCGTGGGAGCGGGGCTGACGGATGGCAAAGACAATGCCCAAAGTCGATGTCGTCTTGGTCGGCTTCGGCTGGACTGGCGCAATCCTCGCGCAGCAATTGTGCGATGCGGGGCTGACGGTGCTGGCCCTCGAGCGGGCGTCCGCGCGCACCACTCCTCTTAACTGGGCCACGACCTTCGATCAGGATGAACTGCGCTACATGTGGCGGCACCACCTATTCCAGAATGTCAAATATTCGACCCTCACATTTCGCAACAACGTCAGCCAGAAGGCCCTTCCGATGCGCAGGCTTGGATCCTTCCTCCCGGGAACGGGAGTCGGGGGCGCCGGAATCCACTGGAACGGCCAGATCTGGCGCTGGCTGGAGACCGATTTCAAGCTCAAGAGCCACAACGAGGCGCATTACGGCAAGCAGTCGACGGCGGGGCTTACTCTGCAGGACATGCCGCTGAGCTACAAAGAGCTCGAGCCATTTTACGACATGTTCGACCGGATCTGCGGGACCTCGGGACAAGCCGGAAACCTCAAGGGTGCAAAGCAGGCCGGCGGCAATCCGTTCGAAGGGCCGCGAAGCGCACCGTATCCGACGCCGCCACTACCGATGACCTATGGGCCCAAGCTGTTCGAGCAGGCGGCGGCGAGCATGGGGCTGCACCCGTTCCCGCACCCAGCCGGCAACCTGTCGCAGGCCTACACGAACCCGCTGGGGATGCAGCTTGGCAAGTGCACCTTCTGCGGCTTTTGCGAGAAGTTCGGTTGCGGCAACTACTCCAAAGCGTCACCGCAAACGACGCTGATCCCGTACATTCTGACCAAGCCGAACTTCGAACTCAGGACCGAGGCCGAGGTGCTCAAGATCGAGCGCACGCCCGATGGACGGCATGCGACCGGCGTCACCTACATCGATGCCGCTGGGGCCGAATATTTCCAGCCCGCAGAAATTGTCGCGCTCACCGCTTATCAGCTGCACAACGTCCATCTGATGCTCGTCTCGGGCATCGGCCAGCCCTATGATCCCGCGACGGGCAAGGGCGTGGTCGGCAAGAACTATTGCTATCAAACAATGAGCTCAGTCGACGTGTTCTTCGACGACAAGTTGCTCAACCCGTTCATCGGTGCGGGCGCGCTCGCCTCCGTGATCGACGATTACAACGGCGACAATTTCGACCATTCGGGTCTCGGGTTCATCGGCGGCGCCTACATTGCCGGAATGATCACCGTCGCGCGTCCAATCGAGATGGTCCGCGTCCCGGATGGTGTGCCCAAGTGGGGATTGGAATGGAAGCGGGCGGGGACAAAATACTACCTGCGCAACATGGCGATCTCGGTTCACGGGTCGAGCTACTCGCAAGCCGGCAATTATCTGAGCCTCGATCCGACCTACAAGGATCAGTTCGGCCGGCCGATGCTCCGCATGACCTTCGACTTTCCCGACAATGATCTGAAGATGGCCAAATATTGCACCGACCGCGCCGCGGAGATCGCGAAGAACATGGGGGCAAGTCATGTGCGCCCGAAAGCGCGGCAGGGGCCTTACGACATCACGCATTACCAAACGACGCACAATGTCGGCGGCACCATGATGGGCGCGAGCCCTGCCGACAGTGTGGTCAACAAATACTCGCAGAGCTGGGACGTGCCGAACCTCTTCGTGACTGGCGCGGGGCTCTACCCGCAGAACCCCGGCTATAATCCCACAGGAACTCTTGCTGCGCTGGCCTTTCTGACCGCGGACGCGATCAAGACTCGATACGTCAAAGCGCTTGGCGCGCCGCTGGTCACAGCATGAACATCGCCCCGCCGCGCAGCCTCGGCGGGCGCATCCTCGTCGCCATCGCAGCCGTCGTCGTGCTGTTGATCCTTATTTCGGCGGGCTCCTGGCTTTGGCTCAAAACCACGCAACCAATCGTCAGCGACCCTCCCCCTGGTCTGCTCTCGGTGCTCACGGAACCGATTCCCGACGGACCAAATGCCGATCTCATCAGGCGCGGACGTTATCTGACAATCGCCGGCGATTGCGCCTCGTGCCACACGAGCAGGAATGGCCGTCCCTTTCAGGGCGGCCTTGGACTTCAGACTCCCTTCGGCATCATCTATTCGGCCAACCTCACCAGCGACCGTGAAAATGGGATCGGCGCGTGGACTCCGGAACAATTCTTCCGTGCACTGCATGATGGCGTCGCGCCCGGCGGAAAGCACCTTTATCCGGCTCTGCCATATCCGCATTTCACGATTGTCAGCCGCTCCGAAACCGATGCGATTTTGGCATACCTCAAGACCGTTCCTGCAGTCCATTATGCACAGCCGGCGAACCGCTTTCCTTTTCCGCTGAACATCCGCGCCAGTCTCATTGGATGGGACGCACTCGAGTTTTCACCCCATTCGTTCCATGCCAATCCGGCGATGTCCCCGCAATGGAATCGGGGAGCGTATCTCGTCGAAGGGCTCGGGCACTGCGGTGCCTGCCACACGCCCAAGAGCATTCTAGGCGCGGAAATTCACGATCAGGCGTATCGCGGTGCGGCAATCGAGAACTGGGTGGCCCCCGATCTGACCGCCAACCCGCGGACGGGACTTGGTCGCTGGAGCGCCGCCGACATCGTCCAGTATCTGCGTTCCGGCCGCAATGCTCACGCAAATGCATCGGGTCTGATGGGCGAAGTGGTCGCCTATTCGACGTCACTGATGTCGGATACTGACCTTTCAGCAATCGCAACCTACTTGAAGTCGCTACCGCCCAGTCCGTCGCATCCAAGTCCCGCCCCCGAGGCTTCGGCAATGCGAACCGGATCGGCAATTTTCTTCGATGGATGCACTGCGTGTCATCTCGGCGGCGGCAGAGGCCAACCGGGCATGTTCCCGCCCCTCCAGGGAAGCTCTGTCGCGCAGCAAAACGATCCCACCGGTGTAATCCGACTGATCCTTGCTGGCACGCGTACCGCACCGACGCGTACGCGGCCAAGCTTCCAGTCAATGCCAAGCTTTGCCTGGAAGCTCAGCGACCAGGAAGTTGCCGACGTCGCGACCTATGTTCGCAACTCGTGGGGCAACCGCGCGCCGCCAGTCGATGCGCACGAGGTCGCAGCCATACGGTCGAAGCTCAATCTCACGCATCCCCTCACCCGCGACCAGCGATAGCCCCAGGAGAGAATAGTTCATGCGGAGTGTTGGACGGCGGCGCCAAGGCATCGCTCTCGACAGCCGACGTGTCGGTTCAGACCGAACCGGCATGGCGCGCCAGCTATTTGCGTGCTGATCATCGATGCCACAAATTTTTTCGCGGACAGCGGACACGTGGTTCCGGGCTGTCACGGTCGGAGCCCTCGTCACAGCAGTCGGTGTTTTCCTGCTCGCATTTGGGTTTGCGCGCTCGCAATATTGGGACGTGGTTGCGCGTACACCGCTTCAGCCGGTGCCTTTCAGCCACAAACACCACTTCAGCGATGACGGCATCGATTGCCGTTATTGTCATACGACGGTCGAGACCAGCGCAAATGCGGGTTTCCCGGCGACGCACGTCTGCATGACCTGCCACTCGCAGCTGTGGACGAATGCGGACGTGCTTGCTCCGGTGCGGCAGAGTCTTGCCGAAAACCGGCCTATCGACTGGCACCGCGTGGCGCGGCTTCCGGATTACGTCTATTTCAGGCACGACATTCACATCGCCAAGGGCATCGCTTGCGTCGAATGCCACGGACGCATCGACCGGATGCCGCTCACGTATCGCGCCAAGGCATTCGAGATGAAGTTCTGTCTTGAGTGTCACCGCGATCCTGCGCCCCACCTGAGGCCGCAAGACGAGATCGAAAACTTCGAGTGGAAGCCGCCGCCCGACCACGCCGCGCTCGGCCGAAGGCTCATGGCGCAATATCACATCAAGTCCCCGGCCGAACTCACCTCCTGCGGGACTTGCCACAGATGAGCTCCGGCAAGAAATTATGGCGATCGCTGGAAGAATATCAGCGCAGTGACGGCTTCGCGGAGATGCTGAAGGCGGAGTTCCCCTCGATTTTCGAAATGTGGACGGTGGATCGGCGGGAGGTGCTCCGGGTCATGGGCGCATCGCTTGCGCTTGCCGGAATGAGCGCATGCAAGCCGGTGCGCTCGGACGACGCCGTGCCGTTCGTGAACCGGCCGGAAGGATATTTGGAAGGCCGCACCGACCATTATGCGACAGCGGTCCTGTTCGAAGGCTATGCTCAGCCCGTGCTCGCGACCACCTCGGCCGGGCGTCCGATCAAGCTCGACGGCAACCCCGAGCATCCCGCGTTCCGCGGTGGGAGCACGCCGTTCATTCAGGCCGCGATCCTCGACCTTTACGACCCAGACCGCAGCCAGGAACCGCTGATGGGTGGCCATCCGGCCAGCTGGGCCGAGTTCGACGGACAGATGGTGGACTGGCGCGCGAAATGGCGTCGGAACGGAGGCGAGGGCCTGCGGATCCTCGTCGGCCCGACGACATCCCCGACGATGCTTCGCCAGATCGCCGAACTGAAAGGTGCCTTGCCCCAGGCGCGCATACATCTGTTCGATCCACTGTCCGGCTACACGGGAGGACCGCAGCCGCAGCTTCGGCCGATACTCGAAGCTGCAGAAGCCGTCGTGAGCCTCGACGATGACCTGCTCGGGCCGGGCGCCAGCCAGGCGATCAATGCCCGCGGCTGGAGCGCGCGGCACGGCGGCGTTCCGCACGACCAGCGGATGCGACTCTTCGTGGCGGAGACGACACCTACGCAGACCGGCGCCAAGGCCGACCGGCGGCTTGGCATCCCGCCATCGCGGCTACCGATGCTTGCTCAGGCGATCGTCGGCGGCGGTGAGGTGACGCTTACGGATTCGGAGCTTGGCTGGGCCAAGGAGGCGCGCAA
>JANWLR010000080.1 GCA_025450755.1 Sphingomicrobium sp.
AGCCGGCGGTCTTGCTCCTCGTCGATATCAGCGAATTTGGACTCTACGAGATTCACCGAGAGCTGGAATCGCGTTCGGATAGCGTACGACTTGTGCCGCTGCTCGGCTCGGTCTGCGACGAAGGGCGGATGCAGGAAATCATCGCTGCCTGGACGCCCGACATCATCTATCACGCCGCGGCGTACAAACATGTGCCATTGGTCGAGCACAATCCTGCCGAAGGCATCCGGACGAACATCTTTGGGACATTCACCATCGCCCGCGTCGCTGCTCGCCTCGATGTTCCGAACTTCGTTTTCGTAAGCACGGACAAAGCGGTTCGCCCAACAAGCGTCATGGGCGCGACCAAGCGCGCTGCAGAGCTTGTCCTGCAAGCGCTCAACCAGGTCTCTCCCCAGACGCGCTTCTCGATGGTCCGTTTTGGCAATGTGCTCGGATCGAGCGGATCGGTGGTGCCGCTGTTCCGTCAGCAGATTCGCGCGGGCGGCCCTGTTACGCTGACCGATTGGCGGGTGACCCGTTACTTCATGACCATTCGTGAGGCGGCCGAGCTCGTTCTTCAGGCGAGTGCAATGGCCCAAGGCGGTGAGCTGTTTGTGCTCGACATGGGTGAACCCGTGCGCATCGGCGATCTTGCGCGAAACATGATCGAGCTCTCAGGACTGACGGTACGGACAGCTGAGGACCCGGCCGGCGACGTCGAGATCCTCGAGATCGGTCTTCGTCCCGGCGAAAAGCTCTACGAAGAGTTGCTGATCGGCGAGAATCCCGCGAGCACCAAGCATCCGCGAATTCTCAATGCGGACGAGCACTTCACGCCGTTTGAGGAGCTTTCTCACAAACTCGGCCGCCTCGCAGATGCGCTGTCGGCTGGGCGCGCTCCGGAGCTTATCGCAAGGCTCCGTGAGCTCGTTCCCGAATTCAAGAACGGCGTGGATATTGTCGATTTGGTTCACGTCGAGACCGCCGCCGCATCACTACCGTCCGGCCGCCGTCAGAACGCGGCAAGTTCCGCCTGAAGCGAATGAAGCGGACACCCCGCGCACTGGTGATAGGCGCAAGCGAGACGGCTGCACTGCTCCATTTGCCGGTGCTCGCGAAACTGCGCTCGGCCGGCCAGCTCGAACTCGTTGAAATCTGCGACCTCCGGCTCGATCGCGCGATCGCAGCGGGCGAGCGGTTCGGCTTTGCGCGCAACTGCGGCGACGCGGGAGCGGCAATTGCCCGCTCGGATATCGATATCGTCTATCTGTTCGGCGGAGCTCGCATGCATCACGCGCTCGGCCTCGCCGCGCTGAAGGCGGGGAAACACCTCTTCGTCGAGAAGCCGATCGCACCAAGCCATTCTGAAGCATTGGAGCTGGCAGATGTCGCGAACGCGCGAGGGCTGATAGCTGCGGGTGGACATAACCGGCGCTTCCTGGCGGGCTTCAAACGAATTCAAGCCGGCGCCGGCTGCGCAGCCTGGAGCTTTGCCGAAGCCATATTTCACAAACCGGAGTTCGGCCGCTCTCCGCCGTTCGGCGCTGCGACCTGGCTCACCGGCAATGGCATTCATGCGCTCGATGCGCTGCTCTTCATGATGGGCAGCCCACCCGAGTGGGTGACGGCGAACGTCGGCGGGGGGCACCGGTCGCCAGCAGTTTTCACGGCAATGATGCGCTGGCCGAACGACAGCCATGCTGTGCTGTTGTGCAACAATGAAGGCGGCGGTCGCCGCGAGGAATATGCCTTCCATGCGCCGGGCGAAACCTGGCGGATAACGGAAGGAGGACTGACGATCGAGAAAGACGGAACTCACTGTTTCGCCGATTTGCCAGCAGCTGGCGATGGATTTGCCGCCGAGCACGAGGCTTTCCTCGACGCCGTGAAGACCGGCTTGCAGCCTTGCCACGCGATTGCCGCTCTGGCTCCCTCGCTATTTCTGGCGGAGCTGATCGAAGCCGGTCACCATGGCCCAGTTCGACCGCCGGTCCGAAGGGTTGCACCCGTCACGGCATCGGACTTTCATCCAGTCGTGGTTGCCAATGCCGATCGGCTGCGCAGCGCAGTCGGAGACATGCCCGCAAATTGGGCGCCGGTCTCGCTCGAGGATGTGCAGCGGTCGCCTCGGCCGCGGCCCGAGATCAGAGCCGCGATCCTCGGCCAAGGTTCGGCGCCGCTGTCAGATGAAACGCTCGACAAGCTTCCCAACCTTCAAATTGCGGGGGTCGTCGGACTTTCGTTGAAGCGTTACGGCGTCGAACGGCTGCTCGACCGCGGGATTACTTTGGTGAATGCGAGTCGCGCTTATGCCGAAAGCGTAGCCGAGTTTGCTCTTGGACTAGCGATCCTTGGTCGCCGCCGCGCCTTCGCATCGAATCAGGCGATGCGACTAGGAAGCTGGGGGATCACACTGCCGCAGATTGGTGCACTCGGATGGATCCTTCGAATGGCTCGTCTCGCACAGCCGATCGCGGTAGCTCTGGGTATTGAACCAAGGCTGCGCAGGGCGTGGCACGCGAACTCCAAATTTGCCCGGCTTTCATCTCCAGCCATGCCCGCGCGCGATCTCGGCGGCGCACTGATTGGACTGATAGGCTGGGGATCGAATGCAAGCGCCCTCACTAGCCGATTGGTCGCCGCCGGCGCATCGGTCATCGTCCATTCGGACCACGCCTCGGCGGAAGAAATTCGATCGGGCGGCGCGGAGCCTGCGCCCCTTGCGAGCGTGCTCGCCGCCGAGATCGTCTCGCTTCATCGCGGTCTTACTCCGGCAACGCGCCATTGCCTTGGCGCCACCGAGCTTGAGCGGCTCAGGCCCGGCGCGGTGCTGATCAATGTTGCACGCGGCGCCCTGATCGATCCGGATGCACTCGTCGCAAGGCTTAGGCGGGGTGACATCGTCGCCTGTCTCGACACATTCGAGGAAGAACCCTTGCCGCGCCGCCATCCGCTGCGCCGAATGAAGAACGTCTTCCTAACCTCGCATATCGCGGGCGGCTCGCCAGACATGGACGCCGCCGCAGCCCGCGAAGTCATCGGTAAGATTGCGCGTCACTTGGATGGCGGCACGGTCGAGACCGTGACCGAGGAAAGATTGGCGGTGATGACGTGACGAAAGTCCGACCATCGCCCCATCGAATTTATCGAGAGTTGGTTGACCGGATCGAACGCAACTGCCGAGTGGTTGAATGGCGGGCTGGCGACATCGACCTGTGGCCGCTCGCCAGCCAGGATCTCTTCCTCGACATATTCCGGAATTCAGGCGCCGATACCGCTCCGCCTCGCCAGCCCTTCGCAATTCGCGCGGCGTCCACCCTCGCAACCCCGGCGACCAACCTGTGGAAGAGCCGCGCCGACGTCGCGCATTGGGTGCCGCGCCCTTATCGAACGGATTCAATTCTGCTCGGCGACGGCGTTTCCCTCGACCGCGTCGACGGTGCGTGGCACGACCGGTTCGGTGAGCCGATTGTCGAAGCGCTCGAGCGGCACGGCCGCAGCTGTTTCGTGATGCAGAGCGGCAATCTGACGAGGTTGCCGTGGGCAAGACCTACCTATTCGGCAAATCAGGTCGGCGCGCGCGCCGCTGTCGAGGCCGCCCTGACGAAAGTGCCGGATGTCGATTTGCCCGAACATTCGGCGGTCATGGAGCTGCTCAATCTCGCGGCCATCGCTGCTCCGTCGCTGACCCGCGAACGGTTGGGGCGGCGGGCGCGTGCGGTCCTCGCACAAGCGGCGGGATTCGATCGGCTCCTCGAACGAGTGCAGCCGAAGGTTGCATTCGTGGTCACTTACTATGCCGGCCTTGGGCACGCGTTCGCGCTTGCGTGCCGAAGGCGCGGCATCCTGTGCGTCGATGTGCAGCACTGCCCGCATGACGGGCGGCATCGGGCCTATAGCTGGTCGCAAGTACCCACGCGCGGCTATTCGACTGTGCCGGGACTGTTCTGGACCTGGACCGATGGGGATGCCGCGATCGTTCGTGGGCGGAACGGCAGCCCATGGCATCGATCGATCTCCGGCGGCCATACACAGATTGCTGCGCTCTCCGAAATTGAGAGCGAAGGCTTGTCCCAAAAGCTGTGCAGCCAGGACGCAAAATTCGACCGCGAGATTCTTATCGCCTTGCAGCCGATCGGTGGAAGGACCGACACTTGGAAAGCGCTCGCGGCAGTGATCGAATCCGCGCCCCCGTCATGGCGCTGGTGGATCCGACGTCATCCCGCATCGACTTCTGTGCAGAACGGGCAATATGCGCATCTGCTGTCATTGCGGGGACGGAACATGATCGCGGGCGAACGCGCCGAAATCCCCTTGCCGATCCTGCTTCGTCATATGGACGCGGTGGTATCGCTCGCTTCTGGGGCAGGAGCTGAGGCGGCAATGTTCGGCGTTCCTTCCTTCTTCCTTGACGACGAGGCCCGCGACACATTCCCCGGACTTCTCGCGCGGGGCCACGCGGCCATCATTGATGCGCGCTCCCTGGTTCCAGCGATTGCTCGTCTGCCGGCCAATCGCGTTCCGATGTCAATTGTCGCTCCGCCGATCGAGGACACGCTCGGCGAGATCGATCGGCTGGCCGATGAATATTCACTTCTCTGCCGCGAAATGGCTTTCGAGAAAATTGATCGCAGCGACGGGATCGTCCGTGAGTGTCAGCCGCCATGCGCCGCGTGACGCAAGCGTTTCGAGCACGGTTCGGGATTCGTCTCTAAGAAGATCGAAACCGGCGTCCAGATTCATGAGCGCTTCGACCGCTTGTTGCGGACCGGCAGGCGACAATTCCAAATCATCTCCGCGCTCCAGCAACACCAACGCTGCTCGGCCTGCCTTTAGCGCATGAGCTCCAGGAACTATGGCAGCCTTGAGCTTGTTGCCACGCATCCGCATCGGATAATCGCCCGGCGGAGCCTCCTCGCAATAAATGTGGATCGGCCGGGGAAAACCCCACAATGCGAAGCTGGGCTCGCGCTGTACGAACACCATGTCATCCGAAAGCAGCGGAAAGCCCTTCCTCGCCGCGGCGAGCGCAAGTGTGCTCTTGCCTGAGCCGCTCGGCCCAGCGAGAACAATCGCCAGGTCGCCAATCATAAATGCCGACGCGTGCACTGGAGTCCGACCGCGGCGAGCCAGCAGGAACAGCAGCAGGGTATCCAGAATATCGGTGAAGGTGGGCGCATCGTCCGGGAGGGAAGGTGCCAGCGCCGCCTTCGCCTTTCCAGTTTCCGCGTCGGCGATTCCCGCGGCTCCCCGCCCTTTCAGCCGAATTCGTGAACCATCCACGGCGATGTCGAGACTTACATCGGCAGTGGAGGAGCTGCCGGTTTCGAGACGAATCTCAATGATTGGCTCGGCGACTGGGGCTTCCACCAACCAGTGAGCATAGGCTGCCGCTGCGGCCGATAGGAGTTGGGGGTCCTCGGCGATGATCAGCGTCGGAATACCGAACGGCAGCAGGTTGAGGGATTTGCTCAAGCCATCTGTTTCCATGGCCACACTCTACAAGCGCTTCGGCCAAACGAAAGGCGACCAGCCGAGGTGCGCCGCGTGATCCTGCTCGCTCACTCGAACTTCCTCGCTCGGGATTCGAAACAGCAGGCGAAGATGAAACCCTATTCGCCGCTTTCGACCCTGATCTCAGCGGCGCTGCTCCGACGAGCGGGGCATGAAATTGCCTTCTTCGACGCCACTTTCGAGGCGGGTATCGCCAGATTCGAGCGGATGCTCGACGAGATCCGACCGGACGCGGTTATCCTCATGGAGGACAATTTCAATTTCTTGACGAAAATGTGCACGACTGCGCGGCGCGAAACGGCGCTCGAGATGATTGGTCTGGCCGCAGACCGCGGCTGCAAAATCGCCGTGAACGGTCCGGATGCGAGCGATAATCCGGCGATCTATCTGTGCGCTGGCGCCGATGCCGTTGTGCTCGGCGAAGGCGAAATGGCAATGCTCGACATCGCCAATTTCTGGAAAGAGGGTGCCGGCGAACTGGCGGACATTCGTGGCCTGGTTCTTCCCGGATCGGACCAAGTGCGGCAAACCAAACCACGTCGCGCCCAACAAGAGCTCGATCATCTACCTCACCCGGCATGGGACATGCTCGATGTCGATTCTTATCGCTCGGCCTGGACCGAAGCGCACGGCGAATTCTCCTGGAACATCGTCACGTCGCGCGGCTGCCCCTACTCGTGCAATTGGTGCGCAAAGCCAACCTTTGGCCGGCGTTACTCGGTGCGCTCCCCGGAGGACGTCGCGCTCGAAATGCTTCGCCTCAAACGCGAAGTCGGTCCGGATCATTTGTGGTTCACCGACGACATCCTCGGTCTCGACGTCGACTGGATTTGCTCGTTTGCCGACGAGGTCGAGAGGACAAGCGCAGATATCCCGTTCACCATGCAATCGCGCGTCAACCTCATGACCCAAAGAAGCGTGGCGGCACTTGCGAAGGCCGGCGCCCGCGAGGTTTGGCTGGGCATTGAATCCGGCTCACAGAAGATTCTCGACGCGATGGATAAGGGGACGACGGTCGAAGCGGGACGCTCTGCCACGCGCCTCCTTCGAGCGCATGGTATCAAGGCGTGCTGGTTCATCCAGCTCGGCTATCCATCCGAAAC
>JANWLR010000081.1 GCA_025450755.1 Sphingomicrobium sp.
CACAAGCGCTCGAAGACGCACACAAGCTGCAGCTGGCTCTTGCGCTCATGACGCTGATCGGGCTGCTGGCAGTTGCTTATGCGACGTGGAAGGCCGCGGGCCGGATCACGCAACCGCTTGCACGTCTCGACGAAGCAGCAGGGCGTCTCGCCTCCGGCGAGCATGTTCAAGTGCGGGTACGCGGAGAGGACGAGCTTGCGCGTCTCGCCGCAAGCTTCAACGAGATGGTCGGCAAGATCGCGGAGCGTGAGCAGCGCATCACCCAGCTCGCATTCAATGACGTGCTGACGGGACTGCCCAATCGCACGATGTTCCAGCAGCAGCTCGATCAAGCTTTCCGCGCCGCCCAGGGAAACGGCGGCCTGTTCGCGCTTCACTGCCTCGACCTCGACCAGTTCAAGGTGATCAACGACACTCTCGGCCACCCTGCCGGAGACGCGCTGCTTGTGGAGGCCGGCCAGCGGGTTCGACAGGCGGCGCGCGGGCATTTCGTCGCGCGGCTCGGCGGAGACGAATTCGTCGTTATCCAGAGTGTCGGCGACGACCGGAATGCGATCGACCGCCTCGCGCGCGAAATCCTTGAGACCATGGCCCAGCCGCTGAGCATCGACGGCAACGAATTCGCACCGTCAACCAGCATCGGCATCGCCATCGCTCCGCAGGATGGCGAAGAAGGCGGGACGCTGCTTCGGAATGCCGATCTCGCGCTCTATCGAGCCAAGGAGGCAGGCCGCGGCACCTTTGCCTTCTTCGAGGAGAGCCTCAACCAGCGGGCCCAGGAGCGGCGACAGATTGAATCCGATCTTCGCCTCGCGCTCGACCGCGGCGAGTTTGAGCTATTTTATCAGCCCTTGTTCGACCTTGAACAGAATTGCATCTGCTCGTTCGAGGCGCTGCTGCGCTGGCGTCATCCGCAGCGAGGATTGGTCTCGCCGGTCGAGTTCATCCCCGTCGCAGAGGACACTGGCCTGATCGTCCCGATCGGCGCCTGGGTTATCAAAGAGGCCTGCTCGCGAGCGGCGAGCTGGCCCGAGAACGTCCGCATCGCCGTGAACGTTTCGGCGGTCCAGTTTCACCGCGGCGCACTGCACGAGACCATATTGCGCGCGCTCGCCGATACCGGTCTTGCGCCCAATCGCCTCGAGATCGAGATTACCGAATCGATCTTCCTCGATGGCGGCGAGACGACGCTTCGGCTGTTGCATGCGCTTCGAACGCTTGGGGTCCGTGTCGCGCTTGACGACTTCGGGACCGGCTACTCGTCGCTCAGCTATCTGCAGAGCTTCCCGTTCGACAAATTGAAGATCGATCGCAGCTTCATCCAAAACCTTCTGACGCGCGAAGGCGCTAGCGCGATCGTCCGCGCGATCACCGAGCTTGCGCACGCGCTCGGTATTGAAACGACGGCTGAGGGTGTCGAGGAAACCGCGCAATTGATGGAGCTTCGGGCGCATGGCTGCTCATCGGTTCAGGGCTTCCTGTTTGCCGAGCCAATGACTGCCAAGGACGTCGACAAGCTCTTCCGCGAGGACAATGTCGCCCTCGTTCAGAACGTCGCCTGATTCCCGCTCCGCTCCAGGATATCCTCACCAATCTCGTTGATTCTGGTGCAGGCGGTGAGCGCCATTGCGACCCGCATCTCCGCGTCGATAAGCTTGAGCGCGTGCGCGACACCCTCTCCGCCGCGGGCTGCGAGTGCAAAGGCCCAGGCGCGGCCCAGCAAGACAAAGTCGGCGCCAAGTGCGAGCATCCGCACCACGTCCAATCCGGAGCGCACACCGCCGTCGACAAGAACCGGAAATCTCCCTGAAATCGCATCGGCAACCCGGGGCAGCGCCAGCGCAGTCGACGATGTTCCATCGAGCTGCCGTCCACCATGATTTGAAACCACGATTCCATCGGCTCCATGGTCAGCCGCGGCGCGTGCGTCCTCGGGGTCGAGGATGCCCTTGATGATGAGCGGCCCCTTCCATTGCGAGCGGACCCATTCGACGTCCTTCCAGCTGACGGACGGATCGAAATTCGCATGGATCCACGCCTGAAAATCGCTCAGCGGGGCGCGTTTGCCGACGATTGGCTCAAGATTGCCGAGGCTGATCGGCCGTCCGCGAACGCCGACATCCCAAGTCCATCCGGGCCGGGCCAGCAGCTGGGCCATGCGCCGCAGACCACCTCCTGCTGCCCGGTAGTCGCGATAACGCGAACCGGGGACGGCGAGGTCGACGGTGAGAATCAAGGTGGCGCAACCAACCTCTCTGGCCGTGTCAATCATGCTCGCGACGAAGCCGCGATCCTTGACGAAATAGAGCTGGTACCAGGGAACGTGGCCCGAAGCTGCGACTTCGCGAAGCGAGCAGCCGCCGACCGTCGATAGCGCCATTGGAACATTGGCCGCCGCGGCCGCCTTCGCCGCCTGCACCTCACCACGGCGTGCATAGAGACCCGCCAGGCCGACGGGACCAAGACCGACCGGCATCGCCCAAGTTCTTCCGAAGAGCTCGGCCGATAGGTTGATGTTCGAGACATCGCGCAGGACGCGCTGCCGAAGCGTGATCGATTGCAGATCCTCGACGTTCCGCCTGAGCGTGACCTCGTCATAAGAGCCACCGTCGAGATATTCGAACAGGAAGTGCGGAAGCCGCGCTTTGGCAAGCGCGCGATAGTCGGAGACGTTAGCAGCTATTCGGTTCAACTCAGGTCGCGAAGCTCGGGTCGAGGCGGTACGCCTTGCGCTTGAGAGCCGGCCAAGCGAGCAGATTGGCGGCGAGCGCCACCCCAACCTGGCCCTGCTGCGCGGTAACCTCGGGCGCGCCCTGCGGAGGGTTGTTCACATGCTCTCCTGCCGAGAGCGCCATGACCTGCGCCTGGCACGCGCGCTCGAGGAAATAGAGACGAACGAAGCACTCTCCGACATTCTTGCCGACCGCGAGCGTACCGTGGTTGCGAAGGATCATCGCATTCTTGCCGTCGAGGTCGGCGACCAGCCGCTCGCGCTCGCCGAGGTCGACGGCGACCCCCTCATAATCGTGAAAGGCGAGGTCGCCACGCACAAGCATCGCGGTCTGCGTCAGCGGCAGGAGGCCCTCGTTGTGCGCCGAGACCGCCTGACCGGCCGGCGTGTGAAGATGCATCACCGAATGCGCATCCTCACGCGCCATGTGGATGGCGCTATGGATGGTGAATCCCGCCGGGTTGGTGATGAACGGCGTCGGGTCGACCGGATTGCCGTTCACGTCGACCTTGACCAGCGAGGATGCGGTCACTTCCTCGAACATCAGATTGTAGGGGTTCAAGAGGAAATGATGGTCGGGCCCGGGGATCCGGGCCGAGAGATGTGTGAAGATGAGGTCGTCCCAGCCGTAATGAGCGACCATTCGATATGCAGCGGCGAGATCGACTCGGATCGCCCATTCCTCGTCACTGACCTTGCCTTCGAGCGACGGGATTTCGACGGAATCGAGCGGCTTCGTGTCGGTCATGCCGCGATTGATGCTGTCGACACGGTTCATGCGGGCACCTTCTGGCGGTCAGGATGCGCGGCAGCGAACGCCTCCAGCCTGTTCGCATTCTCTTCGGCGCGCAGCAATACCGGATAATCGTCGAGCGGCACGTCATAGCGCCGGGCGTTGTAGAGCTGAGGGACGAGCAGGACGTCGGCACCGGTCGGTGCATCGCCGACCATGAACCTGCCGGCGCTCGGCGCGGCAATCTGCTCAAGCGCGGGCAGCCGCTCGCTGATCCAGTGCCGGTACCAGGAATCGACTTCCTCCTGCGATCGGCCGAGCTCGTTCTTCAGATATTTGAGAACCCTGAGGTTGTTGAGCGGATGGATGTAGCATGCAACGACCATCGCCAGCGCCACGACATGTGCACGTTCGGCTGCCGAGGCCGGAAGTAGCGGCTGGTTGGGGAACTTGAGGTCTAGATAGTTGAGGATGGCGACGCTCTGCGTCAGCCGATGCCCGTCGATTTCCAGCAAGGGAACGAAGCCTTGCGGATTGATCGCCCGATATTCCTCGGAATTCTGCTCGCCGGTGAGCAGGTTGATGGGACGGCTCTCGTAATCGACGTTCTTGAGATTAAGCGCGATGCGCACTCGGTAAGAGGCGGAAGAGCGCCAATATTCGTAGAGGATGGGGCGAGACATGTCGGGTCGCTTACACTTGCGAAACGAAGGGCGCCACGACTTCCGGCGGAACCCGGATGGGCCGGCCCAACGCTTTGTCGATAATGGCCCACTGCGTTTTCGAACGAACGCAGATTTTCCCGTCGGCTCCGGTGAATTCCACGAAGCGGTCGAAGCGCGCTCCCCGCGGCTCCTCTCCAACCCAGGTCCGGACGACGATGCGATCACCCAGATGCGCCGCTCGGAGGTAATCGATTTCGTGCCGCACCACGACCCAATAATAGGCATCCTTGTGGGTGGCACTCGCCACGAAATCCCAGTGCGCAACTGCGACCTGCTGGATCCACTGCACCCAAACGGCATTGTTGACATGGCCGAGCTCGTCGATGTGCTCGGGCCCCGCGGTCAGCGCCAATTCAAAGATCGGCCGGCTCACTGCACCTCGGTAAGGATGAAGCCGTAGGTCTCCGCGACCTCGTGAAGCTTGTCCCAGCGGCCGGACTTGCCGCCATGGCCAGCGCCCATGTTGATCTTGAGGAACAGCCGATTGTCGTCGGTCTTGGTCGCCCGGAGCTTCGCGGCCCACTTCGCGGGCTCCCAATACGTGACTCGCGGATCGGTTAGGCCTCCGGTGATCAGCAGTGGCGGATAGTCCTGGGCCTTCACCTGGTCATAGGGCGAATAGCTGCGGATATAATCGAATGCTTGCCTGTCGATGATCGGATTGCCCCATTCGGGCCACTCGCCGGGAGTGAGCGGCAGAGTGTCGTCGAGCATGGTGCTAAGAACGTCGACGAACGGGACGTCGGCAACCGCCGCGCCGAAGAGCTCGGGGTTCGAATTGAGCACTGCGCCCATCAGCTCCCCGCCGGCCGATCCGCCATTGATCGCGATCCGCCCGGCGCTTGTGAACTTCGCCGCGATCAGGCCCTTGGCCGAGTCGACGAAATCGTTGAACGTGTTGATCCGTTTGGTGAGCTTCCCGTCGAGGAACCATTGGTAGCCGAGGTCATCGCCGCCGCGAATGTGCGCAATCGCGCACGCCCAGCCACGATCCAGCAGGCTCATCCGGTTGGAATTGAACGTCGGCGGGATGGCGTGGCCGTAGGCGCCGTAAGCGTAGAGGAACAGCTTGCCTTCGCCGTTCTTCTTGAAACCCTTCTTGTAAACGACCGAGACCGGGACCTTCACGCCGTCGCGCGCGTCGACCATCAGCCGCTCGGTCGCATATTGCGTGGGGTCGTAACCGGAAGGGATTTCCTGGACCTTCAATACTTCGAGTGCGCCGGTCTCCGGATGGTAATCGTAGACCGTGGTCGGCGTGACCATTGACGAATAGCCGAGGCGGTATGCTTCCGGAGCGAAATCGGGATTGCCCATGAAGAAGGCGCTGTAGCTCGCCTCCTTGAACGGAATCGGCGTTTCCTCGCCCGCGTAGGTGCGGAGCACCAAATGGTCGAGGCCGTCGACGCGGCAGCTGATCGCGAGGTGATCCCGATACGATGTGGCGTGAGTGAGATATGTGCGATCCGAGCCGGGGATGACGGTCTCCCAGACTGCCGGCTCCTCCATCTCTGCAACCGCGAGCCTGAAATTCACATGCGTGTCGTTGGTATGGATCCAGAATTTCCCGTGCGCTGAATCGACATGATATTCGCGGCCCTGCTTACGCGGTGCGATCAAAGTGAGCGGCTGTGCTGGGTCGTCGGCCGAGACGAAGCGCACTTCGGTCGTTGTATTGTCGCCGGTTGATACGAAGATCGTCTGGCGATCCTGCGACTTGCCGAGGCCAACCGAGAATCCCAGCTCCTCGGTCTCTTCGTAAAGCGTGATGTCCAAGTCGGCGGGCTTTCCGAGCCGATGGTAGCGGGCGCGATAGCTCCGCCAATTGTCATTGACCTCGGTGAAGGCGATCCCGCCGCTGTCGCTCGACCAGACAGGCAAGCCGATCCCGACTTTGGTGACCGTCTCGATATCCTTGCCCGTCCCAAGGTCGCGGATCCTGAGCTCGAACCGTTCGGATCCGTCATAGTCGGCAAGAGTCGCCAGCAGCTTGCCGTTGGGGCTGACCTCAAGTGCACCAAGGCGGAAATATTCTCGTCCTTCCGCTTCAGTCGGCTCATCGAGAAGGACCTCGTCAGCGCCTCCGGCAAACCGCTTGCGATACCAGGTGCGGTACTGCGAGTCTGGCCTGAAGGCCCACCAGTAAAGCCAGTCGCCGTCGCGGATTGGGACCGAGCTTTCGTCTTCCTTGATCCGCCCCTTCATCTCCTCGAACAGCTGGTCGATCAGCCCCTGATGCTCGGCTTTCCATCCCTCGAAATAGTCGTTTTCCTGGCTGAGGTAGAAGAGCACGTCCGGATCATCGACGTTGGGATATTTGGGATCGCGTAGCCAATGCCAGGGATCTTCGATGGTCACCCCATGGCGTTCGTAGCTGTAGGGGCGCTGTTCGGCTTTCGGCGGGGTCGGAGTCTCGA
>JANWLR010000082.1 GCA_025450755.1 Sphingomicrobium sp.
GATCAACGTACCGGTGATGACGATTTCTTGAGCGCTGGTCGGCTCGGCCGGCTTGGCCGACTCATTTGACTGAACGCCGGCGGGCGGAGTCTTGTCGCTCGGAGCTGCCGGGGGAGTATTGCCCTGCGTGTCGGTCGGCTTTACCGGCGCGGGCGGCTGCGGTCCATTCTGCGCAAGAGCCGGAGTGGCCAATGTGACCCCGGCAAAGATAGTGGTCGCCAGCAACGACCCCTTGAAAGTGCTCTTCGACATTATGTTCCCCTTTCGAATGCGGCCCCGGGGACCGCATACCTCCTGCCGGATACACCAGCGCAGATGTTCATTTCCTACGTGGAACAGTGCGCACTAATCAATCAGAGGTGACCGCCACCCGACAGTTCATGGCCGTTATGTTGCATTTCGGGCACAGGTTGCTTTCGATTCAAAGTTGCGCACGATTCCCCGATAAAGCTCGAGGGGGAGATCGACCATGAAGCCGCTGTCGGGAATGCGCCTGATCTTGATTGCAGCGCTAATCGGCAGTGGAAGTCCGCTGCTCGCAAGGGAAAAGGAAAAGCCGGCTCCCTCGCCGCTGGTAACCGCGATCGACCACTGCCGGCAGATTACTGCTCCGATGGAGCGGCTCGCCTGTTACGACAAGGCGGCGGGCGCGCTGGTCAACGCGACGACGACCGGCGAGGTCAGCATCGTCGACCGCAACGACGTGCGCAAAGTCCGCCGTTCCCTGTTCGGCTTCAGCCTGCCCAAGATTCCGTTCTTCAGCGGCGACACCACCGCCAACGAAGCGCAGGAAAAACTCGATTCAACGATCACGTCGGTCAAAGCGCTCAACAACGGCTATTTCCAAATCGTCATCGCTGACAACAATGCGGTTTGGGTGACGACCGACGATTATACCTCCTTCGATCCTCCGAAACCGGGGCAGAAGATCGAAATTCTGCGAGGTGCCCTGGGCAATTATTTCCTGCGCATCAACGGGCAGCTCGGAGTGCGCGGCAAGCGGGTCGGCTAGCGACGGACGGAGCGCTGCTCGGCCTTGAGGCTGGCTTCGGCGTCGACATAGGGCTCCTGCCGCTCGACGCTCCAGTATTTGAGTTCGTGAAGCGGGATATGCGCGCCTGTGACGGCGCAGACGACATGATCGCCGTCGCTTAGCAACCGAAAGGTCCCGGCAAGATAATGGACACGCGCGGCCTTGCCGCTCCCGTGCATCAGCATTGAAACTTACTCCTCCGGCGCATCGAAGAGACCGGGCTGAGGCGCGATGTAGGATTTGCGGCGCTTTGACTCAACCGGCTGCAATGGTGCGCTGCCATCGACCGATGCATCGACCTGTCCGTCGCCGAAGTGGAGCGTTAGCCGCGCCGCCGCGCGAGCGTCAGCGGCTCTGGTCAGTGTCCGGCCATCGCGACTCGTTACCCTGGCAAAGCCGCGGCTGAGCGGCTTGTCAGGATGGGCAAGCTCGGCAAGCCGCCAAAGGCCGGCGAGTTGCTCGGACAGGCGAGCGACCCGCTGGTCGATGAGGTCGCGGCGAAGTCGGCCGGCGACGAGGTTGAGGTCGGCGCGTGCGGTGCCTGCCCGCGCAGCAAGCGAGCGCGAAAGCCGCTCGCCGATCTCGTCGACCCGCTGGACCATCGGCGAGAAAATCGCTTGCGGGTCGGGCCACCGGCAGATGGTGAGGTCGAAGCGCTCGCGGCCCCGTTCGATGCGACGCGAGAGACAATGCTGAGCACGGTGCTGCAACTCGCCCAGTTGAGCAAACAGCTCCGATCGAACCGGCACCGCAAGCTCTGCGGCGGCAGTTGGGGTCGGCGCACGCAGGTCGGCGGCGTAGTCGATCAGGGTCGTATCGGTTTCGTGCCCAACCGCGGAGATCAGCGGGATCGGCGATTCCGCCGCAGCGCGGACGACCTCTTCCTCGTTGAATGGCCACAGGTCCTCGATCGAGCCGCCGCCGCGCGCGACGATCAGCAGGTCGGGCCTGGGCTCGAAACATGCGAAGGCTCGGATTGCGGCAGAGATTTTTGCCGCCGCGCCTTCCCCCTGCACCGGCACCGGCCATAGGATCACCCGCGTCGGGCAACGGTCCTCGAGCCGGTGGAGAATGTCGCGGATGACCGCCCCCGTCGGCGAGGTGACGATTCCGATCAGGCGCGGCAGGAACGGCAGTTTGCGCTTGCGCTCCGGTGCGAAAAGACCCTCCGCGGCGAGTGCCTTGCGACGCTTCTCCAGGAGCGCAAGGAGCGCCCCCTCCCCGGCCAGCTCCATGCGGTCGACGACGATCTGGTACTTGGATCGCCCCGGGTAGGTCGTGAGCTTGCCGGTGGCGATGACCTCGGCGCCATCCTCGGGCCGGAACGCGAGCGCTCCCGCACTGGTTCGCCAGATCACCGCATCGATACAGGCATTCTCATCCTTCAGCGTGAAATAGCAGTGGCCCGAGCCATGCCGCTTGAACCCGCTGATCTCCCCGCGCACCCGGACCTGGCCGAAGGCATTCTCGATCGTCCGCTTGAGCGCGCCCGATAGCTCGGTGACGCTGAGCGCTGGCGAATTGTCGCCGGGAGCGACGTTGGCTAACAGGCCAGGCGGTGTCTGTTCGGGAAAATCCATGAATATATTGCTGCTGGGGTCCGGCGGACGCGAAGATGCGCTTGCGTGGCGGCTTAGGCAATCGCCGAGCTGTGACAAGCTTCTTGCCGCGCCCGGCAATCCCGGGATCGCGCGCTGGGCGGATTGCGTCAGCGTTGACCCGTGCGATGCTGCGAAAGTCGTCGATATCGCGCGTCGGGCAAATATCGAGCTGGTTGTGATCGGTCCGGAAGCGCCGCTTGTCGCCGGTGTGGCCGATGCGTTGCGCAACGCCGCAATCGCCGTCTTCGGCCCGAATGCGGCCGCGGCCCAGCTCGAAGGCTCCAAGGGCTTCACCAAGGACCTCTGCCGAGCAAACGATATTCCGACCGCCGACTATGTGCGCGTCGACCGGGCTTCCGATGCCTTGGCTTCGCTTGACCGTTTCTCGATCCCCGTCGTGATCAAGGCAGATGGCCTCGCCGCCGGCAAGGGCGTCACTGTCGCGATGAGTCGAACCGAAGCCGAAGCGGCGATCGGAGCTGCCGGCGATGGGCCGCTGGTCATCGAGGAATTCCTCAAAGGCGAGGAGGCGAGCCTGTTCGCGCTGGTCGATGGCGAGACGGCGGTGCCGCTCGCTTCGGCACAGGACCACAAGCGCGTCGGCGAGGGCGACACCGGCCCCAACACCGGCGGCATGGGAGCCTATGCGCCAGCGCCAGTTCTGACCCCCGAACTTCAGAGGCGCGCCATGGACGAGATCGTCCGGCCGACGGCGCGAGCTCTCGCAGCTGCGGGAACGCCATTCAGCGGGGTGCTTTATGCCGGGTTGATGCTGACCGCCGAGGGCCCCAAGCTGATCGAGTATAACGTTCGCTTCGGCGATCCCGAGTGCGAGGCAATCATGCCGCTCATCGACGGCGATTTCGCCGAGCTGCTCCATGCCGTCGCAACCGGACGCCTCGCCGCGATCGAGCCGCCGCGATTGCTCCCCAAGAACGCAATGACGGTGATTGTCGCGGCGCGCGGTTACCCGGGCACTCCGGCGAGCGGTGGTGTGGTCCGCGAGATCGAGGCAGCCGAGCAGGTCGAGGGGGTGACCGTGTTCCACGCCGGGACCGCGCTCGGCGACCAGGGCCTGGTTGCCAAGGGAGGGCGCGTGCTCGCGGTGACCGCGATCGCCGACACGTTCGCAATCGCGCGGGCGCGCGCATACCGGGCGGTCGACCAGATCGACTTTGCCGATGGCTTCCACCGTCGCGATATCGGCTGGCGCGAGCTCGAGCGGGCGAACGCATGAGCGCCTTCTGGGCCTATTTCTGGCCGCCATTTTGCGCGGGCCTGGTGATCGCGATCATCGCCGGAGCAATCGGTTTCCCGCGCTCTCGCAAGCGGCGCAACGCGGTTTTCGCGCTGGGAGCCGTCGCATCGATCGCTTTCGCTGCTCTGTGGCACGGGCCCTTTGGAGCTGCCGACCGGTTCGCTACCGAGGTCGAGCAAAACATCCGGGCAATGATCGTTTACGAAGAGATCCCGCAGGTCAGCGGCCATCTGCACCGCGGACCGCTGACGCGCCGAGTGCTCCTTTCGGGGCCCGCCGACGACTTTCAGCAGAGCGAGCTCGTCCGGATCATCGGCGAAGTGCCCGGTGTCGAAAGCGCGAGCTGGTCCGCCTCCAGCGGCATCCCGCTGATCGCCCAAGGCGCGATCGCCGCGATCCTGGGCTTTCTTTCGGGGCTGGTGGTCGCCTATCTGCGGGAGCTTCGCCGTCGCTACAACGCAAACTGGAACTGGTGACTGAATGGATTTCCTTGATGGCTATTGGCCGCCGATCATCGCCGCGATCGCACTGCTCGTCATTCTCGCGCTGCTTGTCTTGCGGCCGCGGCAGCGGGTCAAGCTGACCGACAGCGCGCCGGTCCGGCCGCATATGGCGAGGCGGAGCCCGCCCGAGGGGCGCGGCATCGTCGGCGAGGCGGCTGCAGCGACCAGCGACGTGACAGGCGCGATCTTCCGCGCGCCGGTGCACCAGCAGCTCGACGGCGAGACTCTGGCGCACGACGACCTCTGCCGCCTCAAAGGTGTCGGGCCCAAATTCGCGGAGGCGCTGCACGCGATCGGCTTCAATCGTTTCGACCAGCTCGCAGCGCTGAGCCCGACCGAAGTCGAGCTTCTCGACGTGCGGCTCGGAACCTTTGCCGGCCGCCTCAAACGCGACCGGATCGCCGAGCAGGCGGATTATCTCGCCCGTAGCGACATTGACGGCTTCGAGCAGAGGTTCGGGAAGCTTTAGGCCTGACCCGCGCTTGCGTTGATGCGGAACGGACACCTGATTGCTTCAGCGGATCGAACAGCCCGCCATCACCTCCAGGCGTATGGACCAAGTGGCCGCGCAATCCTATCGTAAAGACCGATGGAAAACAGCGACCTCACCCTTGCGACCCCGCCTGAAGCGTCGCTTCGACCGCCAAAGCTGAAAGGCGGGCCTACTGAGAGGGATTCGTTCCTGGGCGACGTGGGCGCAACGTCTGATTTTCGAAAGCTTTTCGAGCATCAGAAGCGAATCTTCGATCTTGTGATGAACGCCTCCCAGATGGGAACTTGGCGCTACACCATCGCCGACAATATCTGCGTCTACGATGAAAACGCACAGCGTCTCTATGGCCTGACCGAGGCGCGTTTCCTGCATGATGAAGAAGGCGTCAAATCCAAATTTCATGCCGATGACATGGACCTGATGTGGTCAAGAGTTTCGAAGGCGCTCGATCCCGCTGGCGACGGTCGGTACGACGTCGAATATCGAGTGAAGCAGCTCGATGGTTCGTGGCGATGGCTGAGCGCCTGGGGCCTGGTCGAGTTCGAGGGCGACGGGCCGGATAGGAAAGCGGTCGCGATCGTCGGGGCGAGCCGCGACCTGACGGACAGGAAGCAGGCTGAGCAGCTGCAGCGGCTTCTTCTCGATGAGCTCGGACATCGCATCAAGAATATGCTTGCCAGGGTTCAGGCGGTTGCCGATCAAACCTTGAAAGGCGCACCGGATCTGCCTTCCGCGAGAGAAGCTTTGAACCGGCGCATCTGTTCGATGGCTGGGGCTCATGACCTTCTGACCTCAAGGAATTGGTCGGGAGCCGATTTATCGGAGGTTGTGGCCCGTGCCCTGGACGGGTTCAATTCGACGCGGTTTGGTGTTTCAGGTTCGCGCGTGGAGCTTTCCGAAAGGCAGACCCTCGCCTTCTCGATGGCGCTTCACGAGCTGGTCACCAATGCAACCAAATATGGTGCGCTATCCAATTCGGCGGGAACGGTGACCATATGCTGGAAAGTCGAAGGCGAGAGCTTGCGCTTCCGCTGGACAGAATCTGGCGGACCGCCGGTCTCTGCGCCCGGGACGCTTGGGTTCGGCAGTCGCTTGCTCGAGCGCGTTGTCGTCTCTGACCTTCGCGGAGATGTGGAGTTCGATTACAATCCTGCGGGACTGCGCTGCAGCATCAACGCGCCAATGGCATCCAATAATGGCTCGAGAGACGAAGCCGAGATTGGGCAGTCGCCGATCTAACTCTTCCTTTCGCGAGGGACTGACTGGCAAGATCCTAACCCACCCTCTCCGCTTCGCTCGGCGCGGCCTTCCGGCGAGGGCGTGACGCGATCAGCTTGTCGATCTTGCGGCCGTCCATGTCGACGATCTCGAACGACCAGCCGTCGTGACGGAACTTCTCGCCTGTTTCCGGCAGATGCTTGAGCACCGACAAAGCGAAACCGGCGACGGTTGAATAATCGCGCTCGGCGGGCAGGTTCACGCCGAGGCGGTCGGTCAGCAGGTCGGCGCTCGCTGCTCCTGAGACGAGCCAGCTGCCGTCGGCGCGCTCCACCAGCGGCGGCTCCTCGCCCTGTTCGACATCGTGCGCGAAGGTGCCGGCGAGCGCGGCGAGGATGCTTCCGGGGGTCACGATCCCATCCAGATGGCCATATTCGTCGTTGACGAGCGCGAGCGGGACGTCGGCGGCACGAAGCACCGCGAGCGCATCCATTGCGTCCATGAGGTCCGGGATCACAGGCGCCTTGCGGCACAGCTGCTTGAGATTGATCGGGCGAGCCTCGAGCGCGGCAGCCATCACGTCGCGGGTCTGGATCACGCCGATGATATTTTCGACGGCGCCGTCCGCGACGGGGATCCGGCTGTGCATCGTTTCCAGAAGCGCCAGCCGGATCTCCTCCGCGCTCGCGCCAATGTCGATCCAGTCGATGTCGGTTCGCGGAGTCATGACCTCGCGCACCGGCCGGTCGGCGAGCCGGACGATTCCCGAGATCATCGCCCGCTCGTCCTCTTCGAGCACTCCGGCGGTCTGCGCCTCCGCGACGACCAGGTGCAGTTCCTCGGCCGTGACCTGGTTCTTCGATCCTCGGTCGAGCCCGAACAGCCTGAAGATCAGTGCGCTGGAACGATCGAGCAGCCAGACGAACGGCGCTGTGATCTTCGACAGGACGCGCATCGGCCGCGCAACGACGACCGCGAGCGGCTCGGGCGAGCGCAGCGCGATCTGCTTTGGAACGATTTCTCCGATGACCAGCGAGACGTAGGTGATAGCGACGACGACGAGTCCGTAACCGAGCGTGTGCGCCGAGCCGTGTGCGAAACCGGCAGCCTCGAAACGCTCGGCCACCGGCTCGCCGAGGCTCGCTCCGGAAAAGGCACCGTTGATGATGCTGATCAGCGTGATCCCGCTTTGGACCGTCGACAGGAAGCGACCCGGGTCGGCCCCAAGCTCGAGCGCGCACTTGGCGCCTCCGCTTCCGCTCTTGGCCATCGCCTTCAGACGCGCCTCGCGCGACGAAACGATCGCCAGCTCACTCATCGACAGGACGCCATTCACGGCGATCAGCGCGAGGATGAGGATGACGTCGAGCCAGGGTATGGGGACTAAATGGTCGCTCATAGGCGGCACAGTTAATGTAACCTTCTCTTGCCGCGGTTCACAAGCTTCGGCTCTATTGCGGGGGCGGAACTTGTGCCGCGCAGTCCGGTTTCACTGCTGAAAATGGGGAGCTTGCCCAAAATGACGATTCTCCGCTGCACCAAGGGGCTTGTCCTCGGCTGCCTGATTGCGGCCGTCGCCGCCTGCGAGACGGCGCCGCCGCCGGCCCCGGTTCCGGCGTCCTTCACCCCGCTCGGAGTCAGCGCGCCTTACCTGATGGGCGACGTGATCGGCGGATACAGGGCACGGGCGGCAAAGATGCGCGCGGCGAAGATCCGCCCGCTTACGCCGGGCGAGGTGCCCGCCTATATGGCCGATCTCGAGACACAGCTGAGGCAGCAGACAGCGGGAATCGGCCTGGACGTGCTCAACGTCGGCGGATCGATCATTATCCGCATTCCAGCCGCTTTCACGTTTGAAGAGGGCAGCGCAACGGTGAAGGGCACGACCGATGCGACGCTGCTCGAGATTTCGCGAACGGTGAAAACACGCAATCGCACCTTCGTCGACGTGCTCGCGCATACGGACATGACCGGATCGCCGAAAATCAACCAGGCGCTGTCGGATCGGCGCGCCGCGGCTGTTGCGACCTATCTTGCAGGCCACGGAGTGAGCAAGGCGCGGATCGCGTCGCGCGGGCTTGGCGAGAGTGCACCGCTGTACAATCCGGAGGCGAACGACACTCAGCGCGCCGCGAATCGCCGGATCGAAATCAGGCTGGTTCCCTACCGCTAGCGCCGCTCGCCAAAGAAGCGCCTGAGGAGTTCGCCCGCCTCTTCCTCGCCGATCCCACCGAGAACGTCCGGGCGATGGTGGCAGGTCGGCTGGGCGAAGACGCGCGGCCCATGGACAACGCCGCCGCTTTTGGGGTCCTCGGCCGCAAAGCGGAGGGCCTTGAAGCGCGCAATCGCAACCGCCGCCGCGCACATGGCGCAAGGCTCGAGGGTCACCCACAAGGTGCAATCATCGAGGCGCGACGTGCCGAGCTTTGCCGCCGCGGCGCGGATCGCCTCCATCTCCGCATGTGCGGTGGGATCGTTGGAGCCGCGCATCGCATTGCGGCTTTCGGCGATGATTTGGTCGCCGAGAGTCACCACTGCGCCGACCGGAACTTCCCCCGCCTCGGCCGCCTCGGCAGCGAGATCGAGCGCGCGGCGCATCGGCGGAGGCATCGGGAAGCTCACCGCCACCCGCTAGCCGACCGAAGAAGGCAAGTCACATCGGCTATTGGGCGCTGTTGGTTGCCGCGGCAGCTTGATTCTGATCGGGCTTTTGAACGGTCAGAGTCGGGACCTTCACCGTCTGCTGCTTCGTCCCGACCTTCACCGATCCGGTCTGCACGTCGAAGGCCGGCGCCTGCCCTCCTGTCGCGGTGACTCCATTCCTGGTCACGGAAATGTCGGGCGCCTTGCCGCCACGGATCCTGTTGATGTCGAGGAAGCCGGTCGCGACGGCGATGATCATGATGATGATCGCGAGGATGACGATGAAGATGAGTGCGCGCATGACCCCTGTTTCCAACCTAAGTTCTGATGCGGTGCGCAACCGACAATTGTTAAACGCAAATATTGTCCGACGGTTGCCAGCCTAACAAGTGGC